>NZ_QSQJ01000020.1:33067-62328 GCF_003436715.1 Prevotella sp. TF12-30
AATTTCATCACCGAAGAAGAGTTCACTCTGTCGGTTCGAGAGTTTCAGGATATCATCCGGCTGATGGAGTCCCTGGAACATCGTCTTGCCATGATATACATAATCCTTAGCCTGTCCCAAAGTGAAATACACGATATTGATGGAATATACCTTGCGCACCTTGTCGTAATCATCGCCCAGACTGATATTGTCTGTGATGACCTTGGAAACTCCATAGAGCATACGGTGGAAATAGGTATGTTCCCGGGTATTCTGTATCTCGAAGATGATGAATTCTCCCTTCTCATTTTCTGCCAGGATATCCACTCTGTTGAATTTATCATTCTCGGTCTGCTGATTGCTCTCACTATCCAGGAATCGGTTGATCTTGAATTTCTCGTTCAGCAGCGAACACATAAAGCCTTCCAGCACGGCATAGTTTGCCTTGTTGCGAAGCAGGCGTTTCATCGCCCAGTCAAATCTGATATAATTTGCCATATTATTCCTCCATGATTAATAAATATATATATACTGCAAAGATTGTGCCAGAGAGCGCAATGAAAGCTTGCTTTCAAATTGCCGAGCGCCGCCAATCTTCTGCAAAGATACGCCGATTTTTTGTAACTTCCAAACTTTTAAAGAAGTTTTTATTCCAGCTTCTTACAGAAAACATATATTTAATTCGATTCATTTGCCAATCCTATCATAGCGATGAATATCATCCATCGTGACCGCTCATACCGCTTCTTAAAATACTGGTTATGGTAAATAACTTTACAAGTTGACCGTTGCGGAAAAAACTCTTAAGAGAAGCTGGCGTTTCCCTTAAGGAAAAATATATTTTCCCTTAAGGAAAAAAATAAAAATCCTTAAGGGAAAATTCTCAATCTCTTCTTTCCCCATTTTCCTGGCATTTTCGTCTGATATTCTCTTCCTTGAATATTGTTTACACGGATATCTATTTCGTATGTCTCATCAGGAAGATGCTGTGGTCGATGCAGGCAGGGAGCTCTTCCTTATAGTGAGTAACCATGATCATCGTCTTGTTCTTTCGCTTGCAGAATGCCTCGATGATATCCTTTACCAGGCGGCGGTTTCTGTTGTCAAGACCATGAAGAGGCTCGTCGAGGATGAGGAGCTCAGGATCCTTCACGAAGGCGCGTGCCAGAAGTACCAGGCGCTGCTCGCCACTTGACAGCTTCAGGAAACCACGATCTTCCAAACCCTCCAGACCGAACACCTTCATCCAGAAACGGCACTGGTCCATATCCTCTTCCTTAGGCTTTACATAGAGACCCACAGAATCGGTAAGGCCGCTCGCCACGATGCGGATGGCTGGCATATCACGCTGATAGGAACGGTGAAGCTCTGGAGATACATAGCCGATATGCTTCTTGATATCCCAGATGCTCTCGCCACTGCCACGAGGATTGCCGAAGAGGGCAATGTCGCAGGCGTAGCTCTGCGGATTGTCGGCACATACCAGGCTGAGCAGGGTACTCTTGCCGGCACCGTTCTGTCCGCTCAGCGCCCAGCGCTCACCATTGTTAACCGTCCAGTCGAGATCGTTGAGGATGATGCGCTCGCCATACTGGATGCGAACCTTGTTCATCTTCACCACTTCCTGACTGTGATATTCCCGGTCGCTATATGGCAGGTCGATGATGGCTTGTTCTAATTCTTCGCATAATACGTGGGCAGGGATGGGGTTGCGCTGTGCCAGATATTCTTCCTTGGTAAGCTTAGGATATACCTTCATATCCTTCACTTCTACCACGTGGGTGATGAAGTCTGGGATGTCATCGCTCTTGCTCAATACGAGGATGATCTGCAGATGATGCTCGGTGGTGAGTGACTTGAGAAGCTCCTTGAGCTGGTCGCGGGTGTCGGCATCCAGACCGATGAAAGGATTGTCCATGATCAGCACGCGAGGCTCTGAGAAGAGGGTAGAGGCAAGCTTGAACTTGCGGAGCTCTCCACTGCTCAGCAGGATGGTGTATTTGTCGAGCAGGTGGTGCATGTGGAACAGCTCGTAGATGTGTTCCTGCAGCTGTCTGCGCTCCGGCGTATCTTCGCCAGCCATCTGATAAGCCTCTTCCAGCTTATCCTTGACGATAGGCGTGTTCTCATCTATTTCCAGCTGGTTCCAGCGCTGCTGCAGGAAGTAGGTGCGGTCGTTGTCGCCTCCGTAGGTATCACGAAAGGTGATATACTTGATATTGTCGCTCACCAGGGGCTTGGTACTAGGAGAAAAATCGTAATCAGGATCGTGCATCAACAGCGGGTGTCTGCCCACAAGGATGTCCACGAACATCGACTTACCTCCACCATTGGGACCTACGATAGCGATATGCTCGCCGTCGCATGCCTCGAAGTTAACTGGCTCAGCCATACGCCATTCCGGCATACGGGTTACGCCATTCTGAATACTGATAATCTTTTGCATCTCTCTTATTTTTTTTGATATGATTGCGTGATAACAGGATGATATTTCCGGGCTGGGCTACTTGTGCGTGGTACGGTTGATAGCCGCCAGAAGCTTTGCCTGCGGGCCTGTCATGCCTGTATCTTTCTCTATGCGGCTGGCGTTCTTGGTAGCAAAATCCTTCCAGCTGCTATAGTGTCTGTCGCCCGTTTCGGGTCTGCCCATCTGCAGGAAATGGCAGTAGGCGGCGCCCAGGGCATCGGTGGCATCCATGTATTTCGGCATCTCGTCTTCCCGGATGTTGAGCATGCGCTGCAGCATCGCCGCCACCTGCTCCTTGGAAGCCTGACCTTGTCCGGTAATTGCCATCTTGATTTTCAGCGGAGCGTACTCGTGGATGGGTACGTCGTGGTGGATGGCAGCAGCGATAGCCACTCCCTGTGCCCTGCCGAGCTTGAGCATCGACTGCACATTCTTGCCGAAGAAGGGAGCCTCTATCGCCATCTCGTCGGGCAGATAGGAATCGATGATGCCAGTCACCCGCTCGAAAATCCTGCCGAGTCGCAAGTAGGGATCTTTCTCCTTGCGCATATCGATGACGCCCATCACCACCAGTTCTGCCTTGTTGCCGATGACGCGTATCACGCCATAGCCCATCACGTTGGTGCCGGGGTCAATGCCCAGGATGATTTTCTCTGTGTTCGATTTCTTCTGAATCATCTGAATGCTGTATCTTCTGAATCCTTGGAATTCTGAATGCTGTATCTTCCTGAATCTATCGGTCCATATATGGATTATGAGCCAATTCCTCGCCGATGCTGGTAGCCTCTCCGTGGCCTGGCAACACCTGTGTTTCATCCGGCAACATGCCGAGATGGCGCAGGCTGTTGATGATGCGGAACATGCTGCCGCCAGGGAAATCGGTTCTGCCGATTGAGCTCTTGAAGAGGGTATCGCCCGAGAAGAGTACGTGCTCTGCCTCGCAATAGAAGCATACGGAGCCGTTGCTGTGGCCTGGAGTCTCGATGATGGTGAATTCGTGATTGCCGAACTTGATTACCTCATCTTCCTCAAAGAAATGACCGATAGGAGGGAAGTGGGTGTCGAGCTGCATCTGGTAGAATGTCTCAGCCTGATGAGCCAGACCCTTCATCAGCTTCTCATCGCCCTGTGCCACTTCCGGCTTCAGTCCGAACTCCTGGTAGATGGTATCGTTGCCGAAATTATGGTCGAGATGACCATGGGTAACGAGGAGATGAACAGGCTTCAAATTGTTCTTTCTGATATACTCGGTGATTGCCTTGCGCTCTTCAGGATAGAAGGCGCCGCAATCTATGATGACGCACTCGAGGGTGTCATCGCTGACCACGTAGCAGTTTTCCTGCAACATGTTGACTTGGAATCTTTCGATATGTAGCATTTTACTTTGAACTTTGAGATTTGAACTTTGAACTTTATGATTAGTGAAGCTGATGAATTTTTCACTCTTCACTTCTATGCCGGAACATAAACCAGCTGCTTGTCCTGGCTGAACCACTCCTCATCGAAGAAGGTACTGAGAGGGGTGATTTCCGAAATCTTATAATACTGCTTGAGCTCTTCCTTCAGATTGCCGCCCTTGAGGCAGAGCAAACCATTAGGCAGGGCATTCTGACCCGCCTTCTTGAAGTTCTTCTTGATGATCTTCATCAGGTCGGGCAACTGCATCACGGCACGGCTCACCACGAAGTCGTACTTGCCTTTCTCGTCCTCGCCGCGCAGGTGTTCAGCCACCAGGTTCTTGAGTCCGATAGCGCCAGCCACCTCATTGCACACCTTGATCTTCTTGCCGGTGCCGTCGATGAGCTTGAACTTGCACTCAGGGAAGAGGATGGCGAGCGGGATGCCCGGGAAGCCACCGCCGCATCCGAAGTCGAGAATCTCTGAACCCGGGCGGAAGTTGATCGCCTTGGCAATAGCCAGAGAGTGGAGCACATGGTGCTCGTAGAGGTTGTCGATATCCTTGCGGCTGATGACATTGATCTTGGCATTCCAATCGCGATACAGACCGTCGAGGGCAGCGAACTGCTTCTTTTGCTCGTCGGTGAGGTGAGGGAAATATTTCTCTATGATATTCATTCTATCTTGTTTTTGTTTCTTTCTATCTATAATAGTTAATGTATATACTATATTTATTAATGTATATAAACCGATGCAAAGGTAGTGCAAATTGTAGATAAAACAAAATAAAATTAGCTTTTTTTGTATATTTAGTAGTTATTTCGGGGCTAGTTAGCAAAAAAATGTGTACCTTTGCACCCGAAAAAGATGTTAGATAGTATTTATTTAATATAAAAAGTAATGATAAAAGCAGCATTATTCGACTTAGACGGCGTGGTTTTCGATACCGAAAGCCAGTATTCCGTGTTCTGGGGAATGATAGGCAGGGAGTATCATCCGGAGATGCCTGACTTTGCGCATCGCATCAAGGGACAGACCCTGGTTCAGATCTACGACAAGTACTTCTCTGACGATGCCGCATTCGCTCATATTGATGGATACACCGATTGCAAGTCGGAACAGGCTAAGATAACAGCCCGGCTCGATGAGTTCGAGCTGAATATGTCGTTTCCTTACATTCCCGGATTCGAAACTTTCCTGAAAGACGTGAAGGCGCATGGTGTGAAGTGCGCTGTGGTGACGAGCAGCAATCTGCAGAAGATGGAGCAGGTGTATAAGCATCATCCTGAGTTCAAGACCAATTTTGACCGCGTGCTCACCAGCGAAGATTTTGTCAAGAGCAAGCCGGATCCAGACTGTTATCTCAAGGGTGCTGCCTGTTTCGGAGCAAAGCCGGAGGAATGCGTAGGTCTGGAGGACAGCTTCAACGGACTGAAGGCAGTGAGAGCTTCGGGTGCATTTACCCTCGGACTCGCTACTACCAATTCTGCAGAGAGCATCCAGCCATACAGCGACTATGTGATAGCCGATTACAATGGATTCGGATACGATGACCTGGAGAGGATAATCAGAAAATAGGCTGAAAAGAATTATACTTTTAAGTAAACACAATTATATGGGATATTTATCTACAGACAAAAAGAAAATCACAACCAAGACCTACGCCGAAATGAAGGCGGCAGGTGAGAAGGTTACGATGCTTACTGCCTACGATTTCACTACCGCAGGCATCATCGATGCAGCTGGCATCGATACCATCCTGATAGGTGATTCGGCTAGCAATGTGATGGCTGGAAATGCTGATACATTGCCTATCACCGTAGATCAGATGATTTACCACGCACGCAGTGTGGCCCGCGCCTGCAATCATGCACTCGTGCTCTGTGATATGCCTTTCGGCAGCTATCAGGTTTGCAAGGAAGATGCCTTGCGCAATGCCTGCCGAATGATGAAGGAGACGGGCGTGGATGCGCTGAAGCTGGAAGGTGGCGTGGAAATCCTGGATACTGTTCAGGCACTCATCAATGCCGGTATTCCTGTTTGCGGTCATCTCGGACTTACTCCTCAGAGCGTGAATAAGTTTGGCGGTTACGGCATCCGTGCCAAGGAAGATGCAGAGGCTGAGAAGCTGATCAGCGATGCTAAAGCACTGGATAAGGCTGGCTGTTTTGCCATCGTCCTGGAGAAGGTTCCTGCCAAACTGGCGGCTGAAGTTTCACGTCAGGTAAACGCTGTAACTATCGGTATTGGAGCTGGTAACGGTTGTGATGGGCAAGTGCTGGTTTATGCTGATGCGCTCGGTATGACCCAGGGCTTCAAGCCAAAATTCCTGCGTCATTTTGCCCAGGTAGGCGAGGAGATGCAGAAGGGAGTAAAGGCTTATATCGACGCCGTGAAGAGCGTGGAGTATCCAAGCGCAGAAGAGAGCTACTAAGATGGATACGCAAAATACCCCGGTGCATTTTAATCTGTGGCACCGTGACTTCTGGCGTCTATGCTTCGCCAATCTCTTCCTGATGACGAGCATCTACATGCTCCTCCTGAGCATACCTTATTTTATGACTAAGGAGGGTTATTCCCTTGCTCAGGTGGGTGTGGTGTATGCAGCCTATGGTTTGGGCATCTTTCTGCTGGGTGGCTTCTGTTCTTATCTGGTGCAGCACTATCGTCGCAATCGGGTATGCCAGATGTCCATCCTCGGCGTGGCAGTCAGTCTCGTCGTTCTTTATTATCTGGAAACCTTCTGGAATATCAAGGTGGGCTTCGAGATGCTGGTGGTGATGCGTCTGATTCAGGGCGCTTTCCTGGGTTTGGCAGAGATGTCGCTGGCGAGTACGCTGATTATCGATACCTGTGAATCTTTCCAGCGTACGGAGGCGAATTATATCACCTCCTGGTTTGCCCGCTTTTCCATTGCGGTAGGTCCATTGCTGTCGCTTCTGGTCTATCATGTCTTCAGTATGAAAGTCGTTTTTCCCGTAGCTTCGGTATTGGCATTGGTAGCCTTGGTGCTGGTTTCCAGGGTGAAATTCCCGTTCAAGGCTCCGTCAGACAAAGTGTCGCTCATCAGCAGTGACCGCTTTTTCCTGCCTCAGGGATTTCCGCTGTTCGTCAATATTGTATGCATCATGGTGATACCGGGCTTCTATCTGTCGCTGCCTCATTCTCTCACCGTCTATGCGATGTTTTTTTGCGGACTGTTTCTGGCATTGGTGGCTGAGAAATACGTTTTTGCTGATGCAGAGCTGAAGAGTCAGGTAATCGTGGGACTGATATTGATCGCGGCAGCAGAATTTGTTTTCTTAAGTGATCAGAGCTTTGCCGAAGATACGCTTGTTCCAGCCTTGCTGGCCTTGGGAGTGGGTATCATCGGAAGCCGATTCCTGCTTTTCTACATCAAGCTTGCCAAGCATTGCCAGCGTGGCACCAGTATGAGCTCCTTCTTCCTGGCGTGGGAACTGGGGTTGAGCTTAGGAATCGGATTGGGTTTCTGGCTGGTGAAGGACGTGTATCAGAAGTCTCCTGATGTGGATATGGCGATATTGAATCCAGTGTATAATGAACTTGTGTATCCGGCTTTCGGATTGACAGTGGTTTCTCTCCTGATGTATAATTTCCTAGTACATCCATGGTATATGAAGCATCGCAATCGCTGATGCTTCGTGTGCCTGCTTTATTAAAAGTTTCTAAAAATAGCGTTTGTGAAACTTTTTTAATATAATTTAGTTAGCTTTATTCGCTTTTGTGCTCATAATTGAGTACTTTTGCGTTTGATTTGAGGACGGAGGGCATTTTGGAAGTGCCCTTTGTTCTGTTTTTAGAATGAATTAAACGTAAAATTGATATAAGATTATGGCAGAAGCTATTGATATCCGTGAGTTGAATATCCGGATTGAACAACAGAGTCAGTTCGTTACCAACCTGGTAATGGGCATGAACAAGGTCATCGTAGGTCAGAAGCACCTCGTTGACTGTCTCCTTATCGGTCTTCTCTCTGATGGTCACATTCTCCTGGAAGGTGTACCGGGTCTGGCGAAGACTCTTGCAATCAAAACATTGTCTCAGTTGATTAGTGCAGACTATAGCCGCATACAGTTTACACCCGATTTGTTGCCTGCCGACGTGATCGGTACGCAGATCTATTCGCAGAAGGATGAAGCCTTCCATGTGAAGCGAGGACCTGTGTTTGCCAACTTCGTCCTGGCAGATGAGATCAACCGTGCTCCAGCCAAGGTGCAGAGTGCCTTGCTCGAGGCGATGCAGGAACATCAGGTAACCATCGGCGACCAGACATTCCATTTGCCTAATCCATTCCTGGTGATGGCTACCCAGAACCCGGTAGAGCAGGAGGGTACCTATCAGTTGCCTGAGGCTCAGGTGGACCGTTTCCTCCTCAAGGTTGTCATCGATTATCCTACCATCGAAGAAGAGAAGCTCATCATCCGTGAAAACATCCAGGGCGGTCTGCCTACCGTGACTCCGGTTACTACAGCCGAGGAAATCCTGAAGGCTCGCAGCATCGTCAACGAGGTGTATATCGATGAGAAGATTGAGCAGTATATTGCCGACATCGTCTTCGCTACCCGTTATCCAGACCGTTACGGCCTGGGCGAATTGAAGGATATGATTACCTTTGGCGGCAGTCCTCGTGCCAGCATCTCACTTGCCAAGGCAGCCAGAGCCTACGCCTTCATCAAGCACCGTGGCTACGTGATTCCTGAGGATGTACGTGCCGTGGCTCACGATGTACTCCGCCACCGCATCGGCCTCTCTTACGAGGCAGAGGCAAGCGAAATCACCAGCGAGGAAATCGTCAGCCGCATCATCAACAAGGTAGAAGTGCCTTGATGAAGTAAGTTCAAAGTTCAAAATTCAAAGTTCAAAGTAATAAGTTGGATACACAAGATATCTTAAAGAAAGTTCGGAAGATCGAGATCAAGACTCGCGGATTGAGCCAGAACATCTTCGCCGGCCAGTATCATTCTGCCTTCAAGGGTAGGGGAATGGCCTTTGCCGAGGTGCGCGAATATCAGTATGGCGACGACGTGAGAGACATCGACTGGAATGTGACGGCTCGCTTCCATCGCCCTTTCGTCAAGGTCTTTGAAGAAGAGCGAGAGCTTACCGTGATGCTGATGGTGGATGTGAGCGGTTCGCTCGATTTCGGTACCATGCGCCAGATGAAGCGCGACCTGGCTACCGAGATAGCTGCAACCCTTGCCTTCAGTGCCATCCAGAACAACGACAAGATAGGTGTCATCTTCTTTTCCGACAGAATAGAGAAATATATCCCTCCCAAGAAGGGACGCAAGCATATCCTTTACATCATTCGTGAGATGCTCGACTTTCATCCCGAGAGTCAGCGTACCGATATCGGATGTGCCCTGGAATACTTCACGAGGGTGATGAAGCGTCATTGCACGGCTTTCGTCATCAGCGACTTCTACGACAACAAGGACTATCAGCACCAGCTGCAGATAGCCAACCAGAAGCACGATGTGGTGGGAATACAGGTGTATGATCCGCGTGCCAAGCAGCTGCCCGACGTGGGACTGCTCAAGGTGATGGATGCCGAGACGGGACACGAGATGTATATCGATACCAGTTCGAAGAAATTGAGAGTGGCTCACACCCAAAACTGGTTGCGACAGCAGGAGAATCTGCGACAGCTCTTTGCCAAGAGCAAGGTAGATTGGACTTCGGTAGCCACCAACGAGGACTTCTCGAAGGCGCTCCTGATGCTGTTCAAACAGAGAGGCTAAAGTAAGATAACATGAAAATAAAGAATATCATATTGACGATGGCGCTGATGGGTTGCTCTACGCTGGCTTTCGGTCAGACCGTGGAGCAGCGCATGGATTCCCTGCAGCTGCTTATCGGACAGCAGACCATCCTGCACCTCAAGGCTACAGCCCGGAAGGGTGCCAGAATCGTGCTGCCATCCTTCAAGCCTCAGGACCAGATTGCACCTGGTGTAGAGGTGGTGGAGCAGAGCAAGGGCGACACGATGCAGATGGGTGATGACCGCATCCAGGTGAGCCGCGACTATACGCTTACCTCTTTCGATGAGAAGGTGTATGTGGTTCCTGCACTCGATGTGAAGATCGACGGCAAGAGCTATCACGGAAATCCGTTGGCGCTGAAGGTGCTCACCGTTCCGGTAGATACGGTGCATCCTAACCAGTTCTATCCGGCAAAGGGTGTACAGGATAATCCTTTTGAATGGAGTGAGTGGAGCTTCGCCTTCTGGTTGAGCCTGCTGATGATTATCATCTGTGGTGCAATGATTTATCTACGCAATCGTCTGAAGAAGAACAAGCCTATCATCGCCCGCATCCGCATCGTGAAGAGGGTGCCTGCCCATGAGAAGGCACTGCGTGAAATCAATGACATCAAGCATCATCATACCAGTGCCAGCCAGGAGACTCAGAAAGAGTACTACACCCAGTTGACCAATACGCTGCGTGCCTATATCGTGAGCCGCTTCGGATTCAATGCGATGGAGATGACCAGTGGAGAAATCATCGAGCACCTGCGTGCTTCGGGCGACCAGAAGATGATAGACGAGCTGAGAATGCTCTTCTCCACCGCCGACCTGGTGAAGTTTGCCAAGTACGAGATTCCGATGAACGAGAACGATGCCAACCTGGTGAATGCCATCAACTTCATCGACCAGACGAAGACCGATGAGCAGCCTAAGGAGGAGAAGATCGTTCCAACGCTCAGCACCGAAGACCAGAAGTCGCAGCAGCAGCGCCGACTCATCAAGACCCTGCTCTGGGTGGGCGGCATCAGCGTAGTTGCCATCTTCGGCTACATCGTTTATCAGGTAGCGATGCTCGTGATGTAAATGTCATCAGGCTCAGAAATCCAGAGCTGGTGATGTAAACAATAAAAAGAAATTAAGAAATGGAATTTGCAAGTAAAGCATATTTTCTGCTGCTCCTGCTGCTGATACCTTATATATTATGGTATTTCCTGGGCAGGAAGAAGAGCGAGCCTACGATGCGCATGAGTGATACACGCATCTATCAGTATGCTCCCAAGAGCATGCGCGTCAGACTCATCCATCTGCCGATGGTGCTGAGATGCATCTGCTTCGTGCTCATCGTCATCGCCATGGCCCGTCCGCAGACCCACTATTCCTGGGACAACAAGACCGTAGAAGGTATCGATATCATGCTTGCCATGGACGTATCAACCTCTATGCTTGCCGAGGATCTGAAGCCAAACCGTATGGAGGCGGCGAAGGATGTTGCCACTGAGTTTATCTCAGGCCGTCCTACCGACAATATCGGACTCACCATCTTTGCCGGAGAGGCTTTCACGCAATGTCCGATGACCACCGATCATGCCAGTCTGCTCAGACTCCTGCATGATACCCGCACCGATATCGCGGCTCGCGGACTCATCGACGACGGTACCGCTGTGGGTATGGGACTTGCCAACGCCGTGACCCGACTCAAGGATTCCAAGGCAAAGAGCAAGGTGGTAATCCTGCTCACCGACGGTAGTAACAACATGGGTGACATCTCGCCTATGACCGCTGCCGAGATAGCCAAGAGCTACGGCATCAGAGTCTATACCATCGGTGTGGGAACCAACAAGGTGGCGCCTTATCCGATGCCTGTGGCAGGAGGCGTGCAGTATGTCAATATCCCGGTGGAAATCGATACCCAGACGCTGCGCGACATCGCTCAGACCACCGATGGAAACTTCTATCGAGCTACGAGTACAGCCGAGTTGAAGAAGATCTACAAGGACATCGACAAGTTGGAGAAGTCTAAGTTTAATGTGAAGCATTTTGCCAAGCGTTATGAGGCCTATCAGCCTTTTGCCCTGGGTGCACTCCTGGTACTGCTCCTGGAGATATTGCTCCGCCTCACTTGGTTCAGAAGAATTCCTTGATGAAAGAGGAGTTTAGACAAAATAGATTATAACATCATATAAATATGTTAAGATTTGAAGATCCTACGTTTCTCTGGCTGCTCTGGCTGATACCGGTGCTCATACTGGTTCGTCTGGTAGGCTGGAGAAGGCGAAAGGCTAAGCTGAAAAGATTGGGCGATCCGGAACTGCTCAAGCAGTTGATGCCCAACATATCCAAATACCGTCCTACGGTGAAGTTTGTGCTGATGCTTGCAGCCTTGGCACTCGTCATCGTGATGGTGGCTCGCCCTCAGATGGGAAGCAAGATTTCTCACGACAAGCGTAATGGCATCGAGACGATGATCTGTCTCGATATCTCCAATTCCATGCTTGCCGAGGATGTGGCTCCTTCCCGTCTCGACAAGAGCAAGATGCTGATAGAGAATCTGGTAGATAACTTCAGCAACGACAAGATCGGACTGATTGTCTTTGCAGGCGATGCCTTCGTGCAGTTGCCTATCACCAGTGATTATGTATCGGCAAAGATGTTCCTGCAGAATATCACACCGGGGCTGATCCAGACTCAGGGTACCAATATCGGCGATGCCATCTCGCTTGCCACCAAGAGTTTTACCCAGCAGGACAATGTGGGTAGAGCCATCATCGTGATTACCGATGGTGAGAACCATGAGGATGGTGCCAAGGAGGCTGCCGAGATTGCCCAGAAGAAGGGCATCAACGTGTTCATTCTCGGTATCGGTAATACCAAGGGTGCTCCTATCCCGATGGGCGATGGCTCTTATCTGAAGGATCATGCAGGCAATACCGTGATGACTGCCCTCAACGAGCAGATGTGCCGCGAACTGGCGCAGGCTGGCAAGGGTCAGTATATCCATGTGGATAATACGAGTGATGCAGAAAAGGCATTGAATGATGACCTTACCAAGTTGCAGAAGGGAGATATGACCAGCGTGATATACAGTGCCTACGATGAACAGTTTCAGGCTGTGGGCATTCTCATCATCCTCCTGCTCATCATCGAGGTCTGCATGCTGGAAGTAAAGAATCCGTTGCTCAGGAACATCAAGTTCTTCAAAAGGGATTCCTTGAAGCTGCCGAAATAAAGCAGCTTCATAAGTCTGGGCTGTCACCTATTCGCCCTGAAAGGGCAGAAGCTCTTAGCCCAGGGCATCGCCCTGGGTAAAGCGAGTAGTAGCAAGGCGCCCTGAAAGGGCAAAAGCTTTAAAATATAGATGTAAAAATGAAGTATATACATTATATAATAGTAACAGTGGCAATGTTGCTGGTGGGTACGGCACAAGTCGGAGCCCAGACTGATCGCAACCTGATCCGTCAGGGCAATCGTGCCTTCAAATCTCAGAAATGGGCAGTGGCAGAAACCCAATATCGCAAGGCTATCTCCAAGAATCAGAAGAATCCACAGGCGATATACAATCTTGGTTGTGCGCTCATGGCGCAGCAGAAAGACTCCATGGCGATACAGCAGTTTACCAATGCTGCCCAGTTGGAAACCAACCGCCTCCGCCGTGCAGCCAGCTATCACAACATGGGCGTGATCATGCAGAACCACCGTGAATATGCCCAGGCCATCGAATACTACAAGATGGCGCTGAGATGCAATCCACAGGACAATGAGACCCGTTATAATCTTGCCCTCTGCAAGAAGTTGCTCAAGAACAATCCGCAAAACAAGGATAAGAACAAGAACAACAAGGATAAGAACAAGGACAAGAACAAGAAGGATCAGAATAAGGACAAGAACAAAGACAACAAGGATAAAAACGACTATAAGAACAAAAACGACAAGAACAAGAATAAGAATAACAAAAATAATCAGAACCAAAACCAGCCGAACCAGGACAAGATGAGCCGCGAGAATGCCGAGCAGCTCCTGAATGCCGCCGTTCAGCAGGAGCAAGCCACCAAGCGCAAGTTGCAGAAGGCGATGAGCCAGCCACGCAGGAAGGCTTACGACAAGAATTGGTAAAAGATTAGATGAGATAAAAATACGATTTACATATAATATTTAGCTATTATTTAAGATACGATATGAAAAGAATAGGTTGGTATTTGATATTGCTGATATGCTTGCTAGGCTACCAGGTGCATGCGGTGGCCCAGCATATCTCCGTGTCGGCTCCATCGCACGTAGCGGCTGGAGAAAACTTCCGTGTCGCCTATACCATCAACACCCGTGATGTAGAGGAATTCAGAATGGGTGCAGTGCAGGATGGACTCGAAGTCATCGCAGGCCCTTACACATCTTCGCAATCCAGTTATCAGATGATCAACGGACATACCTCGTCCTCTTCATCTGTAACCATCACCTACACCCTTTATGCGGCAAAGAATGGTACCTTCAATATTGGTTCTTCCCACGCCATCGTGGATGGTAGGAACCTGGCTTCTCGCGCCGTGAAGATTACGGTGTCGGGGCACGCCCAGCATACCAACGGCGCTCCTAGCATGCACGGACAGAATAGCTACGACCAACCTCGTATGCGTACCGCAGGCTCTGCCATCTCAGGCAGCGACCTCTTCATCAAGGTGTCTGCCAACAAGAAGAGAGTACACGAGCAGGAACCTATCCTGCTTACCTACAAGGTATATACACAGGTGGAACTCACCCAGCTGGAAGGCAAGATGCCAGACCTGAAGGGATTCCACAACCAGGAAGTGCCTCTGCCACAGCAGAAGACCTTCCATACCGAAATGGTGAACGGTCGTCCTTACAAGTGTGTCACCTGGAGCCAGTATGTGATGTATCCTCAGATGACCGGTAAGCTGGAGATTCCTTCCATCACCTTCAAGGGCATCGTGGTACAGCAGAACCGCAATGTCGATCCTATGGAGGCCTTCTTCAATGGCGGATCCGGATATGTAGAGGTAAAGAAGGACATCAAGGCTCCGGGTATCACCCTGCAGGTAGATCCGTTGCCTCAGCGCCCTGCCAACTTCTCGGGTGGAGTAGGAAAGTTCAATATCTCTGCTTGTCTTGACAAGAAGGAAATCAAGGCAGGCGAACCGATCACGCTCCGTGTGATTGTGGGAGGTATTGGCAACCTCAAGTTGCTTAAGCAGCCAGTAGTGAATTTCCCGAAGGATTTCGACAAGTATGATGCCAAGGTAACAGATAAGACCCGACTCACTGCCAATGGAGTGGAGGGTAATATGATCTACGATTTCCTGGCTGTTCCTCGTAATCAGGGCAGCTATACCATTCCAGCCGTGGAGTTCACCTATTATGATACCAGCAAGAATGCGTATAAGACCATCAAGACCCAACCTTTCACTCTGAACGTGGAGAAGGGAGATGGATCAACATCCGAGTCGTCTGACTATACCAGCAAGGACAAGGATATCCATACCATCAAGTTGGGCAAGACCTCACAGCATCAGGCAGATGATATGTTCTTCGGAAGCTTCGGCTACTGGACCAGTCTGCTCATTCCGCTCATCGCCTTCTTCGTGCTGCTGGTGGTATTCCACCGCAGAGCCATCGAGAATGCCGACATCGTGAAGAAGCGCTCCAACAAGGCGGGCAAGATAGCCACCAAGCGTCTGCGCATGGCCAACAAGCTGATGCTGCAGGGCAAGCAGGGCGAGTTCTATGATGAGGTGATGCGTGCCCTCTGGGGATATATGAGCTACAAGCTGAACATGCCGGTAGAGCAGCTCTCTCGTGAGAATATCCGTGAGAAACTCTTCGCCCACGATGTGGACGATGTTACAATACAGAAGTTTACTTCCGCTCTCGATGAGTGCGAGTTCGAGCGTTATGCTCCAGGCGATCCTGCCGGCAATATGAACCGTACCTTCGAATCAGCAATGACAGCGATTATGGAAATAGAAAATGCAATTAATGCGGCTCGCAAGAACGCCAAGAAGCATCCTGCCGGATATTCCTTCGTATGGCTGCTCCTGGCAATGCTGGGCTTCGGCGCTTCTCCGATATCGGCAATCACCAAGAACAATGCCGATACGGAATACCAGAAGGGCAACTACCAGCAGGCTATCCGCGACTACGAAGAGCTGCTCAAGAATGGTGCCTCTGCCGAGATTTACTACAATCTCGGCAATGCCTACTATCGTACAGACAATATCACCAAGGCGGTGCTCAACTATGAACGTGCCCGCCTGCTCTCGCCTGGAGATGAGGACATCAACTTCAATCTCCAGTTTGCACGCAGCAAGACCATCGACAAGATTACCCCGGTAAGCGAAATGTTCTTTGTTACCTGGTATAAGGCGCTGGTCAACTTCACGAGTGTAGATAACTGGGCGAAGACTGGTATCATCTCCATCATCATGGCGCTGCTGCTCGTGCTGCTCTATCTCTTCGGTCCGCACATCCTGATGCGCAAGATCGGCTTCTTTGGCGGTATCGGCTTCTTCCTCGTCTTCCTGCTGAGCAATCTCTTTGCCTATCAGCAGAAGCAGGCGCTCGACAACCGCAAGGGTGCCATCATCATCTCACCTTCCGTGAACATCAAGAAGACGCCTGCCAAGACCAGTACCGATCAGTTTGTACTCCACGAGGGTACCCGTGTAGATATCATCGACAAGGGTATGACCGACTGGCGTGGCATCCGCGTAGGCGATGGAAGAGAAGGATGGATCGAGACCAAGCATCTCGAGGAAATCTAGGAGAATGAAGTGGATGGAGCGTCAGACACTGATATCATTCTACATTCAACATTAAATATAAAACAATAAGTAAATGGATTTTAGTTCGATACAAGATATTGACTTTCAGATACTGCAGTGGTTCAACGGCAGTAACAATGTGATTCTCGACCAGTTGGTGATGGCACTTACTTCGGGTTTCACCTGGATACCGCTCTATCTTGTACTCTTTATCATCGTGATGCGCAATAATGAGACGATTGGGCAGATTGGTCTTATTGTAGGCTGCGCATTCCTGTGCATTCTTTTTGCCGATGGCATTGCCGAGGGAATCATCAAACCGCTTGCGGCTAGATGGCGACCTTCCAACGATCCGCTGGTAAAATATTCCGTACAGGTAGTGGATAATCTTCGTCTGAAGGACTACAGTTTCTGTTCGGCGCATGCAGCCAATACCATGGCGATAGCCGTGTTCTTCTCGCTGCTTGTAAGGAGCAGGATGCTCACCTTCACCCTAGTAGCATGGTCGCTGGTGAACTGCTGGACCCGTCTCTATCTGGGCGTTCATTATCCGCTGGACATCGTTTGCGGCATGCTGCTGGGCATGGTGGTTGGTACGCTGGTATATCTTTTCTTCCATCGTATGTACCGGCGTATGTCACCGGAAATCAAGTATGTTTCGAATCAATATACCAGTACGGGATATGATTGCGATGACATCGATATGATTATGACCGTCCTGATGCTCACCCTCGTATATGTCATCCTGCGTGCCGTCGTTCTGATGACGGGATTATAGTAGTATAATAGCCTTTTCTGAAAAAAGGTAAATCATAAAGTTCAAAGTTCAAAGCTCAAAGTTCAAAGTAAAATAATGGATACAAAACATATTAAGATTAGTGATTATAATTACGATTTGCCAGATGAGCGCATCGCCAAGTTTCCTATCTCACAGCGCGACCACAGTAAACTGCTGGTCTATAAGCATGGCGAGGTAAGCGACGATGTGTTCTTCCATCTTCCCGACTATCTGCCAAAGGGTGCCATGATGGTATTCAATAATACCAAGGTAATCCAGGCGCGCATGCATTTCCGCAAGGAGACGGGAGCACTCATCGAGGTGTTCCTGATGGAGCCCGCTGCACCTACCGACTATGAGCTGATGTTCCAGACTTCGGGTCACTGCTCATGGCTCTGTATGATTGGTAACCTGAAGAAATGGAAAGAGGGAAGCCTGAAGCGCGACTTCGAGATTAAGGGTCATCAGCTTACCCTCTCTGCTACCATGCGCCGTGGAGATGCGCTCAGCACAGAGGCGGCTGAACTGGTGACTAAAGGTGGCGGCACCAACTACTGGGTGGATTTCGACTGGGACAACGAGCATGTTTCCTTTGCCGAGATTCTCGAAGCAGTGGGAGAGTTGCCTATCCCTCCTTATCTGAACCGCAAGACAGAAGAAAGTGACAAGACCACTTATCAGACCGTATATTCCAAGATCAAGGGTAGTGTGGCTGCCCCAACAGCCGGTCTGCATTTCACCGATGCGGTGCTCCAGGACCTGGATGCGCATGGCATCGACCGTGAAGAGGTAACCCTTCATGTTGGAGCGGGAACCTTCAAGCCGGTGAAGAGTCTTGAGATAGAAGGTCATCAGATGCATACCGAATATATCGTGGTTCATCGTCGCAGTCTGGAGAAGCTCATCAAGCACGAGTGCCAGGTCATCGCCGTGGGAACCACCAGTGTGCGCACCATCGAGAGTCTCTACTATATGGGCGTGCATCTCATCAAGCATCCTGAGGCAAGCGAGGAGGATTTGCATGTAAAACAGTGGAATCCATACGAGCTGTCGGCAGATGGCAATCTGGTGGATGACATCACTCCGGTGCAGGCTATTCAGGCAATCGTCGATTATCTCGACCGCAACGGATTGGAAGCCCTTCATTCCAGCACGCAGATCATCATCGCTCCAGGTTATACCTATAAGATTGTGAAGATGCTGGTAACCAATTTCCATCAGCCTCAGAGCACCCTGCTTCTCCTGGTGAGTGCCTTCCTGCATGGTGATTGGAAGAAGGTATATGATTATGCCCTCTCTCACGATTTCCGATTCCTGAGCTACGGAGATTCCTCCCTGCTCATTCCGTAACTTGATTTAAAAGTTATTCTTGATGTATCGTGTTTGCATCAATACGCCCTGAAAGGGCAAAATCCCCTAGCCCAGGGTAACACCCTGGGTATTAAATGAAAATGTAATGTCGCCCTGAAAGGGCAAAAGCTTCAATAATATAAAAAAACAAATAGATGATTTCAGTAGAAGGACTGAAAGTAGAGTTTGGCGTAAAGCCACTTTTCAATGATGTAAGCTTCGTAATCAACGACCGCGACCGCATTGCCCTGGTAGGTAAGAACGGTGCCGGCAAATCTACGATGCTGAAGATTCTCTGTGGCTTGCAGAAGCCAACCTCCGGCGTAGTGGCTATCCCTAATGAAACCACCATCGGCTATCTGCCTCAGGTGATGAAACTGCAGGATGATACCACCGTGAAGCAGGAAACCCGCAAGGCTTTCGCCCACAATACCGAGATGAAGGCGCGCCTCGACAAGATGCAGCAGGAAATGGCCGACCGCACCGACTACGAGAGCGAGAGTTATGCCCAGCTCGTGGAGAAATTCACCCAGGAACATGATCGCTATATGATGATGGGCGGTGAAAACTACGAGGCGGAAATAGAGCGCACGTTGAGCGGTCTGGGTTTCACCCGTGAAGACTTCGACCGTCCTACCCGGGAGTTCTCCGGTGGATGGCGTATGCGTATCGAGCTGGCAAAGATCCTGCTCCAGAAGCCGGATGTACTTCTCCTCGATGAGCCTACCAACCACCTCGATATCGAGAGTATCCAGTGGCTGGAGCAGTTCCTGGCGCAGAGTGCCAAGGCGGTGGTGCTGGTAAGCCACGACCGTGCCTTTATCAATAATGTAACCAACCGCACCCTGGAGATTACCTGCGGAAGGGTAGAGGATTACAAGGTGAAATACGATGAGTATGTGGTACTTCGTGCCGAGCGCCGCGAGCAGCAGCTCCGTGCTTACGAAAACCAGCAGAAGGAAATAGCCGATATCAAGGATTTCATCGAGCGTTTCCGCTATAAGCCTACCAAGGCTGTACAGGTGCAGAGCCGCATCAAGCAGTTGGAGAAAATCGTTCCTATCGAGGTGGATGAGGTGGATACCAAACAGATGCATCTCAAGTTCCCTCCTTGTCTCCGCAGCGGCGATTATCCGGTTATCTGCGATGAGGTGAGAAAGGATTATGGCGATCATACCGTCTTCGACCATGTGACCCTTACCATCAAGCGTGGCGAGAAAGTGGCGTTCGTAGGTAAGAACGGTGAGGGTAAATCTACCCTGGTGAAGTGTATCATGGGCGAGATTCCTTTTACGGGCAATCTCAAGATAGGTCATAACGTGCAGATAGGTTATTTCGCACAGAACCAGGCACAGTTGCTCGATGAGAAGCTTACCATCTTCCAGACCATCGACAATGTGGCTACCGGCGAGATGCGCCTCAAGGTGAACGATCTCTTGGGTGCCTTTATGTTTGGTGGCGAAACTTCCGAGAAATATGTCAAGGTGTTGAGTGGAGGAGAGCGCAGTCGTCTGGCGATGATCAAGCTCCTGCTCGAACCGGTGAATCTCCTGATTCTCGATGAGCCTACCAACCATCTTGACATGCAGTCGAAGGATGTGTTGAAGGAAGCCATCAAGGCATTCGACGGCACCGCTATCATCGTGAGCCACGACCGTGAGTTCCTCGACGGACTGGTAGATAAGGTATATGAGTTCGCCGGTGGCAAGGTACGTGAGCATCTGGGCGGTATCTACGATTATCTCCGTGCCCACAATGCCGAGAGCATCAGTCAGGCGCTTGCCAATCAGGTCGGAAGTCAGAATATGTCATCTGCCGGCTCTCCATCTTCTTCATCATCATCTGCAGATTCTTCCGAAGTATCCTCCGGAAAACTCAGCTATGCCGAGCACAAGGAACAGCAGAAGAAGATTCGCAAGGCTGAGAAGGCGGTGAAGGAATGCGAGACGAAGATTGAAAAGCTCGAAACCCGCAAGGCAGAGATTGATGCCCTCCTGATGAAGCCTGAGAATGCCACGAATATGGAACTCGTTACTGAATATACCGAGCTGATGAAGAGCCTGGATGAGGAAAACGAGAACTGGATGATGCTCTCCGAAGAGCTGGAGGAAATCAAGAATTCATAGTTAAAACAATAATAAATAACGAGAAAATGAAAATGAAGTACATCCTTCCGATGATGATGCTCGCAGCCATGCCTTTGGCTGCTGATGCTCAGAACAAGTCGGGACTTGTCATGAGCAATCTTGACAAGACAGCAAAGCCTGCTGATGATTTCTATCAGTTTGCTACCGGTGGCTGGCAGAAGAACAATCCGCTGCCTGCTGCCTACAGCCGATATGGTAGTTTCGATCAGTTGGCTGAGAACAACAACAAGCGTATCAACTCTATTCTTGATGAACTCAAGAAGAAGACCTACAAGGCTGGAACCATCGAGCAGAAGCTTTCCGACTTCTATAAGTTGGCGCTCGATATCGACCGCCGCAACAAGGAGGGCATTGCTCCCGTAAAGCCTCTCCTCGACGAGATTGCTGCTGCCAAGACCAAGGCTGAGCTCCAGAACTTGCAGGTGAAGTATGCTATGCAGGGCTTGGGCGTAGGTTTCGGTACCGGTTTCGGTGCTGATGAGAAGAACGTTACCATGAACATCTACAATGTGATGCAGGGTGGCTTGACTCTCGGTTCCAAGGATTACTACCTCAACAACGATGCTGCTACCGTAGCCATCCGTGAGGCATTCAAGACCTACGTGGCAAAGATGTTCCAGCTCTATGGCTTCTCTGCTGCCGATGCTGCCCAGAAGGCACAGAAGGTATTCCTCCACGAGACCAGTCTTGCTACTATCTCCAAGAGCCGTACCGAACTCCGTGACCCACAGGCTAACTACAACAAGATGAGCCTGAAGCAGTTTAAGGAGAATTATCCAAACATTCCTCTTGAGGCATTGGCTAACGGCGAGGGCATCAAGAGCGAATATATCCAGGAGATGATTGTGGGTCAGCCTGCATTCATGGCTGGTTACGACAAGATTACTGCTGCTGAGGATGCTGAGACCTTGAAGGCTTTGATGGAGTGGAGTGTCATCGGCAGCTCTTCTGCTTATCTCACCGATGAGATCCGTGAGGCAAACTTCGATTTCTTCGGCAAGACCATGAGCGGCAGAAAGGAAGACCATCCATTGTGGAAGCGTGCCACCTCTCAGGTAGATGCTCAGATGGGTGAGGCACTCGGCAGAATCTACTGCAAGAAGTTCTTCCCTGAGTCATCCAAGAAGATGATGGAGACTTTGGTCAAGAATCTCCAGGTGAGTCTCGGTCAGCGTATCGACGCTCAGGAGTGGATGAGTGCTGAGACCAAGGCTGCTGCCCACAATAAGCTCGATAAGTTCTATGTCAAGATTGGTTATCCTAACCAGTGGACTGACTATAGCAAACTTACCATCGATCCATCCAAGAGTTTCTATGAGAACGTGATGGCTTGCCGTCAGTTCCGCAACAATAAGGAGATTGCAGAGAAGGCTGGTAAGCCAGTCAACAGAGACGAGTGGTATATGACTCCTCAGACTGTGAATGCATACTATAATCCTACCACCAACGAGATCTGCTTCCCAGCAGGTATCCTTCAGTATCCATTCTTTGATGCCAAGGCAGACGCGGCATTCAACTATGGTGCTATCGGTGTAGTGATTGGTCATGAGATGACTCACGGTTTCGACGATCAGGGTCGCCAGTATGATGCCAGCGGTAACCTGAAGGATTGGTGGACCGCTGCTGATGCAGAGGGCTTCAACAAGCGTGCAGATATGTATGCTGATTTCTTCAGCAACATCAAGGTATTGCCTGATCTGAATGCCAACGGTCGCTTTACATTGGGTGAGAACCTTGCCGACCACGGTGGTTTGATGGTATCTTTCAATGCATTCAAGAATGCGACAGCCAAGAAGCCTTTGAAGAACAAGGATGGCTTTACTGCTGATCAGCGTTTCTTCCTTGCTTACGCAGGTGTATGGGGTCAGAACATCACCGAGAAGGAGATTCGCAACCGTGTGAAGAACGATCCTCATGCGCTTGGCAAGTGGCGTGTAGATGGTGCTCTTCCTCACATTGATGCCTGGTATGAGGCATTCGGTGTAAAGCAGGGCGACAAGATGTTCATTCCTAAGAATGAGCGTCTGGAGCTTTGGTAAAGATCAAATATCCTATCCCGTTAGTTTTTAAAGCTTTAAAGGGATAAGAATGAAATATGTAAAAGGCTGCGTTACTTTGTGGTGACGCAGCCTTTTTTCATACGTTTTTATTCTTCATGAATGTTGCCGTAAACTCCTTACACTTACGCATATCCTGTTTCGATGATGCAATAGAGTAGGGACTATATTTTTCAAACATATCAAGACCACGTCCTAATGTAATGGTCCATCCTGTATCTGTTTTGATACATCTGTCATGGAAGTCTCTGAACTTGTATGTAAACTCAATGCCATAAGAAGCAAGGTCGTCCTTGATGTCATCAAGCTTGTCTATCAGATCTGGAATTTTATCTTCCTCCTCGTTAGTGATGAGATTGAGTTTCAAGTCATCCACTGGACGTGTATTGATAAGCATCAGGGCAAACTCCATGAAGTTCTTGATTTGCCATGAAGCACGTATATATGGATCTTCAATGGTTATTTCCTTTGCTTCTCTCATATAAGGTGCAAATAACTTCTCATAACTTACGCCAGTTTTGTCCCATTCTGAATGACATACTCTTTTCTTGTAGAACAGATATGCGTGGACGTTTGGTTTTCGGTTCTTCTGTATGATCTTCAGTCGTAGTATGTACTTCAGTCGTTGTATGTTCTACTACCTGATTGCTCACCTTTTCCAGACTTTCGTTGATGATTTCTTCATCATCGCTGGCGCAATACTGCCCCAGCAGGTATTCCAACACGTAGGTAGGAACAGGCAGGCCTCCCTTCACGAAGAAAGCCAAATCCTTTCTTACCACCTTGCCTATAAAGGCATTCATTACTTTCTGTTGTAAATCCATATGCAGTATTCCTTAAAAATCCTGTTCTATCATTGTATTGTTCTTCACTTTCTCACGTACAAGAGGGTTCAGTTTGTCATCCACATCGTAGATTCTAAGCTGTAACATACTTGCATTGACAGATTTATTCAGATTGAGTGTCACTTCAAACACACTATTGTTCAAGTTCGTTGCATCAGTGCTATTCAGTGTCACTTCCTTTTCCTGGGTTACAGGGGCGTCACCATTATAAATACAGCAAACCACCTTGCGCTCCATCACGGTCATGCTTACAGCTTCCGACTGTATCATCTGGAACTTCAATCGACTGCTTACCATATTCAGGTTGTGGCTCATCAGCGCAACACCCACCTTTTCAGTCTTGTTTGTTCTCTTCTGCTGACTTCTTATCACAGGAATAATCATTTCCTGAAGCGAAGCACCACCATGAGCAAAGTTGTAGCCACCCGGTGCAGCCAGGCGGCTGGTTCCGATAGGTACTGCAACCTGTAACGGTGTGGTACTCTTGATGGAAGATACCTTGTCAAGAGGGAATTTTACAATATCCTCAAAAGCATCGTTGCTGTCTGTGAGATAGTATCTTGTCTTCTTCTCAATAGCCGACTCCTTGATGCTATGCTTGTCCTTCTCCTCAAACTTCATATCATTATAGAGGAATCCATGATCAGCGGTGAGAAGCACATTTGCCACATTCCCATCAAACACCTTATATATAGTCGTCATTCCACTGCTTCATTTCATCCAGTTCGTTCTGGATGATGTTCATCCTGTCGAAGATGAAGAGCACATGAAGTTGCGGATTGCGCTCGAAGTAATTGTATATTCTATCTTGTACCATATTCTTGAATGCTTTATAAATACAGATGTTATTTGTCAAAATCTATTCCTGTCAATTTCGATAATCTGGATTTAATGGCTCCCCTATTTCTAAGAAATATGTTCATTAGTTCGTTAACAGATTTTCCTTCTTTATATAGTGTCACCAGTTTATTGTCGTCAATTTCTGTCCAAGGCTTATAAGCGTTGGGATAGACTGCCTTCTGTTGTTCCATATACGATGGATGATTTGTGTTCTGTTGTTCTATATACGATTGATGATCTGTTTTAGAACAGGAATCATTTATACCAAAAATCTCCATCAAATCCTTTATGACTCTTTCCTGGTTTTCTTGAACTGTGTCAGGAGTCCATGCATTCGGATATGTTTTGTATATTTTTTGAGAACTAGCAAAAGAACCTATATTCTTCTCGAAATATCTTTTTAGCTTCTCCTGATAATCCAAGTTACCTAAAGAAGAATTCTTTCGACGACCAATCAGGCATAAATTTCCGATTCTATGCGTATAATAGTCTCTCTGTTCTTCATTAAAATCCTTTACCCACTGACTGGTTGCTTTAGGATTTTGTGGAAGAATATGCTCAATTGATGTAGTCCCGAAATCTTTCCATTCGGACTTATCCTTGTATTTGTATTCAAGCAGCATCAGAAGTGCATAAGTATATCGTCTGCCGTATATCTCAGATTGAATGTTAGCCATGAAAACTTGTTCATTAAATGAATAATAATCATGAGCTTCTAGCACATCAGATGTATTGCATGCTTCTTCTATCAAATTAATGATATTATTCAAGTTGTCAATACGATACGATGGGGTTTTACCACATACTGCATCTGCAATATTTTTGCATGCCACCTTCTTTGTAAATTCAAGGAGTCCATCGTTTCCAAATTTTCTTCCATATGCCAAAATAACAGGAACCCAATCTGTTGAAGGCATACACTCATTGAGTGTTCTTATCAACGTACAATACTCTGAATCTTCATTGCCTGCCAAATTTATCAGTTTGTTATAATCTTCGTATGCTTTAAAAACATAGTTGAAGAATTCTTTTCCCTGTTTAATTTTCCCAGCTTTGAAAACTTGCTTGTCATATTCATCGAGCAGATTCATTTTTTGTCGCTTTTTGAGCAACATAGTTCGTACATACGCAAGGAAACGGTCAAAATCATTTCCTAAATCTTCCTGCATTTTTTCCCATTCACGTGCATACTCATTCATTTCACCATCATCCTCAATTTTTTCAAGATTAGATGATTTCAATATGTCTGCATTACTTAATTTTTGACCACGGTCATTCATGACAGAAAATAGGCGAAATGCATCCTCTAATGAATCTGCTGATATATATATCATAACAACATTGTTGAGAATGAAAGATAGAAAAGCATCTAAATCTATTTCTTCATGAGTTGTAAAATATTCATTGTAACAAACCAATGCATTACACATCCTTTGAATAGAAGTACTTTCTTTCTTATCATTGGCCTTCTTTACAATTTTATCCCAATGTTGCGTAATACTGCCGGGTGTCATTAAGTATTCCTCTATGAATTTCTTCACATTACCACGTATTTCATATGAAAGACGTATTCGCTCCGGAATCTGCTTAATCTTATTTGCCTTTTGGAATATCAAATCAACACAGGTTTCCTTGACATCGCAAGAAGAATCGGCATAGTCACGCAAAAACGCAAATAAGAGGAACAGGGTAGTGATACGCTGCTGTCCATCAAGCAGATCATTGTTATTATCTTTACTTTGAATGATGTATGATCCTAAAAAGTATTCTTCTTTGGCATGCTCTATATAATTAGACGCAAAATCGTCCAACATATCATTCACATTATCGCTTTCCCAAACGTAATGTCTCTGATATGAAGGAACAGTGTACCATTCCGCGAAAACCTGAGTAATAGTTTGCTTTCCAAATCCTATTTCTTTATTTCCAGATTTCATAATTCAATTTGATTTTGGATTATTTCTTTCTAATTTCTTCTTCCAATTCATTGATGCTTGGCAATTTCTCATTGAAATTGTTTGGAAGAATTTGTATTCCCTCATAAGCTGTAATAGCTATTGGCTGATTATACCCTTCCAGGCAATATTGCGCAAAAAGGTTGTTCTTATTTCGACAAATAAGTAGTCCAATGGTTGGTCTATCCAAATCAGACTTCAATATATGATTTACAAGTGACATATACCCAGACAGTTGTCCGAGATATGACGACTCAAATTCTGTTATTTTCACCTCAACCACTACGTAGGCATGCAATTTTGTATTGTAAAACAACAAATCCGTAAATTGTTCTTTGCCAGCTACAGATAGCAAATATTCTCTACCCATATAGGCAAAGCCTGACCCTAAGCTCATCAATAGCTGATTAACATGCTGCACAAGGGCATTCTTGAGATTTTCCTCATCGAAAGATTCTTTTAGTTTTAAAAAGGAAAAATTCAAAGGGTCATTTATGAGTTCTCTTGCTAAATCTCCAGTAGGATGAGGCATTGTTTGAGGAAAGTTGTTCACAGCTTTTCCTTGTCGTTCATATAACCCGTTATTTTTCCCTTTATCGCCAATCATATTCAGCAAAGTAGCCCTGGACCAACAGTTCTCTAATATTTTTGATGCGTAGAATATGGCTTTTTCAGGAGCATCTTCTAAGTAGTCAATAATTACTTTGTGATGACCCCATGGAATGGAAAAGATGTTCAATGGCATCGTCTGTGTTTCTGTTGGTACAGAATGCAATGGCTTAGAAATTTCCCCAGCTTGGGGAAATTTCTTAAATATTTGACTATAGAGTTTATAAAATCTTTTACAATAATATAAAGAGCCAGGTGTAAGTCCTGCTACTCCTGGTAAAGCTACACGAAGATCTTTGCTTAGTATTTGTATGGCAGAACTGCCATATTTGCTCTCGAATTCTCGTTCGCAGATGTCTCGACCTAAGCTCCAATAAAATTCTAACTTGTCGGAGTTGACATGTATTGCAGCTTTTAACTGTTGCTTTTTGAATCGTTTTTCTATATCGCTAACCCATTGTTTATAGTCTGGGTCTGTTATTGCTGACGTCATTGTCTTTTTCATATTCTTCTAATTAATTTGCTGTTGCGGATATTACACGTCGCCCACTATTTAATTTTCTGTAATATATCACCGAACTTGGCGTTCATCCTCTATCAACAGGCGCTTTTGTCTGGCTACAAAAGAAAAGCCCTTGCCCATTTCGAGCAAGAAGTCGGCGATATGAGAGATGATGGCACTCTCTAAGTCTTTCTCGTAGTAAGAAGCCTTGCGTTCCAGACCAAGAAACTCCAGCACCATCGGGTCTTTGATAATCTCCTGTGGCGATATAGCCCAGTACATTTGCACTCGGCAAAAATCAACACTGCGCACGGCATTGGTGCGAGCAGTATTGATGATAGTCTTTATGTCGTTGACAAACCCTTGTAGGGTGATGTCTTGGTTATTTTTATCTGTCATGTGTATATCCTTTTGGAGATCACAATTTGTGACCTTAAACATTTGTAATACTATCGTTGCAGTCTATCTGCATTTCGGTATTTACATCTTATATATGCAAAAGTACAGTTTTTATTCGAAATAACATTATAAAAGTAGAAAAAATAGTATTTGATTTCCGTTAATAAGGGTTAAATGAATAGCTTGGTTATAAAAAAGAGGGTGTGTCATCAATTCATGACACACCCTCTTTGAGAGGTTTTAGTTTTACATCCCGACTTACATACAGCTTGTCAAACCTAAAGAGGCTGCGATGGCTGTAAGGAGTGAGAGAGCAATCTTAATCACGGTTTTCCAGGTTTCACGTTTCATGGGCTATATTTTTTAGAAATTTACATTGTCACCACTTTCTCCGTTGTCACCGGTATCGCTTCCGCCAGTCTGCGAACCGCCAGTCTGCGAACCACCACCCTGTGTTCCGGTATCGCCTGTGTTGCCGCCGGTGGCTCCGGTATCACCCTTGTTCTCGTCAGGGTTCTCCTGGTTGCCGCCCTCGGTGTCCTCCACATCCTTCGAATCGTTGGAAGCGATGTTCTTTACCACTTCGCCGTCGCGGTTTACGCAGGTGATGCTGATACCCGTCTTGGCAAGCTCCTGCTTGATCTCCATATTAGGGCAAAAGATTACGCGGCGCTGGGTGATGAGCTTGGTGCTCACATCCTCTACCGACTTCACTGCATTGGCACGCAGACCGAAACGCATGGTGCCCAGCCCCGGAACTGCTACGGAGTGACCCTCTGTAGCCCACGCCTTGATCACCTCGCTCAGGGCAGCGTAAGCCACGTTCATCACGGCAGGAGTCAGACCGCAATGCAGGGCAGCCTGCTGGATCACCTTCTCCGGTGTAAGCTTGTTGTAGATCAGTGGCTGCATCACGTACATGTACTGGTCCTTGCCACCTTCCTTACCCAAGTAAGCAATCTTGCGCTCAATAGCTTTTACATTCATTCCCATAACTCAAAAACATTTTAGTTAAACATTGATTGCAGAGCTTTTGTTTCTGCAAGCCATTGTGTTTCAATGACAATGCAAAGATACAAAATTTAGGGGCGGAAATCAAGAGTTGTTCGCCACTTGCAAGAAAAAACAGTTATTATAGTAAGTCTATGCATCTGTGTTATCTGTGAAATCTGTGGGAAACTAGCAGGCTGCTAAACCCCTGAGCTGATAGTTCAGCAGATGGGTGGCGCTGGATAGCATCTGGTTCGTGATATGCGCATATCGCTGCGTGGTGTTGATGTTCTGGTGTCCCAGATACCTCATGATGGTATAGAGATCCGTGCCCTGCGTCAATAATAGGGTGGCGCAGGTGTGGCGGCCCGAATGCACAATTTAAGCAAAAGCAACGGAAAGTGAAGA
>NZ_QSQJ01000021.1:0-61985 GCF_003436715.1 Prevotella sp. TF12-30
AGTTAAGAACAAGCCTTGACACAGTTTAAATTACACCCCCTTCCCTCTTCCGTTATCAACAATCTATTAACCTTAAATAAAAACCTTTAGCCTATGAATTTTAATTTCAAATCAATAAGATCAAATGAACAAAATATTTCTAAGAACCCATTAACCTTCCTCCTCAGACATCTGCTTCAACTTCTCTGTAAGCGCATTTGCAATCTCACGCTTATCTTCGAGAGTGACGGTCTGCAGCTTCGGACAATTAAACTCCAGCATCTTGATGAAGGTGCTGACCTTATCCTTCGGCTCGCATTTGTACCATGCAGCCATAAAATCATCCCAAGCGTCTCTCGTGAAGTCGGCACACAGCTCACGAAACTCCTTCTTGATAGGAGACTCGTAACCTTTCTGCTTTCCGCCGGATTTCGCCCGACCTTTTTCGAACTGACCTTTTGAATTTCTGTCTGTAGCCATATCCTTCACTAAATATGATGCAAAGGTACACACAATCCTGCACATAGAAATCTTATCTATTAACTTTTTGCTGCTAAGTTAATGGATAAGATGCTTATATAATAAGGTATAGTTATCTTTGCTGCAGTTTAAACGTTTAAAATAAATTTTTATGTTAGGATCATTAATCGGTGCAGGACTCGGTGTTGCAAGTAGTATCTTTGGTGGCATTTCTGCCAGAAAGGCAAGACGAAAGCAGGAGCGGATGCTTGCACAGCAGGAACAGGAAAATCAGGCATGGTATGATAGGAAGTACAATGAAGACCCTACCAAGCGTGCCGATACGGTTCGTTTGCTCACTCAGATGCAGGAGCAGATCAAGAACAGAAACAAGGCTGCTAAGGGCAGACAAGCGGTGATGGGTGGTACGGAAGACTCCACCACTGCGGTGAAGGAAGCGAACAACAAGACTCTTGCCGACACGACCTCCCAGATTGTTGCTGCAAACGAGGCTCGCAAGGATGCCATCGAAGGTCAGTATCAGGCGAGAAAGGATGCTATTCAGAACAAGAGGATGGGGCTGGAAGCTGAGAAGGCTGCTGGTACTGCTAATGTGGCTGCTGGTGTTGCCGGAACTGCTGCCAATATCGCTGCCACCATTGATGGTGGATTGGGCGGTGTAAAGAAGGCTCCGAATATGAATGTGACTCAGGAGCAGTTAAGTGGTATCGCCAAGAATCCTGATGATGTTCTCGGCTTGAAGGCTAAGACTACTGGTCTCCCTTCTGAGGGTGAGCTGAATAGTCTAGGTGCTAAACTTCAAAAGGTAAACGTATAGTTATGGGATTGGCAGATTATTTACGAACGAACAATGGCTTGAAGACTACACAGAGTGTACTCAACAAGCAGCAGAGTGGTGTGGATGCTGCTCAGAAGGCTTCTCCTGAACAGATCAATATGAACACCGCACAAGCTATGCTCCATGGCAAGGAGGAGCAGCTTACTCCTCCCAAGGATGCACATGAGCAAGCGGTGAGGATGAACCAGCAGACTGCCGAGGGTATGCTGAACGGCTCTATCCCTATCGTGAAGAAGGAAGAGCCGAAGCCGGAAGCTAAGCAGGAGCCGGAAAAGAAGCAGTTGACCTATGCGGAAATGTATAAGATGCTGAATCCTGCTGATAGTGAATCTCCTGAGCAGAGAGCACAGAGAGAGAAGAACGAGAAGCGGAAGGCTCGTATCGCTGCCTTTGGGGATGGTCTTCGGGCACTCGCCAACATCATCTTCGCCAGCAAGGGAGCCAAGGTGGTACACAATCCTGAGTCGGATATGACTGCTGCCATCAACAAGCGCAAGGCTTATATGGATGCCCAGCGTGAGAAGAATCGGGCGGCTTGGCAGACTGGCTACCAGAGGGCATTGGCTCTTGATGAGGAAGCGAGAAAGAATAACCTGACTCTTGCCGAGCAGATGAGGTATCACGATATTATTGCTAAGAACAATGATAGCAAGAATGATCTGAGCCAGCAGAGAATTGATCAGGGCAACAGAAGACTTGATTTGTCGAAGATGAAATATGATACTGATGCTGATTACAAGAAGTCTATCTTGGCTATCAAGAAAGCTCTGGCTGATGGTCAGATTTCCCACTGGCAAGCACAAGAGGCTATTCAGCGCATTAATGCTGCGACTGGTCGTATTCGTGCCAACAAGTCGGGTAGTGGTGGCTCCCGAAAAGGTTCCTATTCGGGAGAGGTTGATGAGTATATGGATTTGATGGAAAAAGACCCTGATGGTATGGCTGAGGCTGCTAGGGAAGTCAGAAAGATGGGGTACTCCCCTAAGACTGCTGCCGGAAAGAAGGCTCAGAAGATTGCCTATCAGCGTAAGCATGGTAAGCCTAAGCAGCATCATACATCATCATCCAATAATGGAGGTAAGAAGAAGACTGGTGTAAACTGGTAACAGAGTTGGTAACAAAAAATTGGTAACAAACATATATATATTATGGCAGAAAGACCATTATACACTTTATACAAGAATCTGAAAGCACAGAACTATGATGTGCCGGACGATTACAATAAGTTTGAGAGTGCCCTGACCAGAGACGGAAAGGGCGGTGCTGACAACAGACACGCTATCTATGAGAACTTGAAGGCTCAGAACTTCGATGTTCCTAATACTTATGAGCGTTTCTACTCGGCACTTTTTGAACCTCGAAGCAAGACTTCATCTAGAGCGAAGGGTGGCAGCGTTCCTATGTCTGCTGTTGACCGTGCTCGTTTCTCGGCTGGGGCAGCAGCTATCTCGGCTAGTGCTAACAATGCGGTAAGACAAGCAAAGCGAAACATTCAGACCAAACTGGGGCAAGCAAAGAAGTTCAATGGTGGCAGGGTTTCTCCACGTCTAAAGAACCCTTTGCAGAATCAGAATGTACAGAAGAATGAGTTCAACTACAATTCCACAACTGGCAAGACTGGAACCTATACTACAACAGATGGTGTAGAGTTTAATAACGAGTATGATGCTGCTCAGTATCAGAATCAGTTGGATAAGCAGGGGGAGCAGTATATCAATGCAGTAAACACTGGCGAGATTCCATCCGTCTTCGATGTTCGTGACAAGAATGGAAACTATGACTTGCAGGAGAACATCAACAAGAATGGAACCTATCTTACTGAGGAGGGTGCTCGCAATCAGTTTGATAAGAAGCTGGCGGATGCCTATGCCCGAAAGAAGGAGATTGAAGCTCTTATCGCTGAGGATCATCGTCAACACGGAAATCCTTTGCTCTCTTATGGTGCCAGTATCGGTGCAAGTAACGGAAGAACTGCTGAGCAGAGTGACTATAGCAACAAACTGGCAACATCCCTTGCTCTGGTTAAGCAGCAGATTGGTGCGCTTGAAGCGGTGAAACAATACCCTACCAGTAGTTGGGGTGAGGACGCTTTGAAGGCTCTTGACAATACGGCATTCACGGCTAAGACTTGGGATTTCGGTCTGACTGACTTTGCAACTATGGGGCAGATGGAACGTATCAAGACCAAGATGGACAACAACCTTCCAATCTCCGGCTCCGATAAGATGCTCTTGAAGAGTAAGCTGGGTGCTGATGCTGCTGCGGCTCTTGAAGACGAGAAGATGGGCAACATCTATCGCTGGACAAAGATTGCCGGACAGTCTCTCCCATTTATGGCAGACTTCTTCCTGACTGGCGGCTATGGTGGTATTACTAAGGCTATCAGCCGAGGGGCTTTGAAGTTCGCTGCTAAGCGTGGCATGGGCAAGGTGAGTGCTGCCATCTTGAAGAATACTGGTATCGTGGCTGGCGATGTTATCGGTTCGTATGCCATGGCAGGATCAGAACAGGCGATGAAGACTGGAGCAGACATTATGCAGCGACATCTGGGTAGTCTATATCAGGATGAGAAGGGTGATTACAAGTTCGGTACTTTCGATGAGAACGGAAATCTCATGCATGAGGGTGGCGAGTCTATGGGTACTGCTCTCTATAAGGGTCTGACCTCTGCTATGGTGGAGAACTATACTGAGAAGCTCTTCGGTCATAGCTATGGTATCAAGAAGGGTGCAATCAACTTTATGGAGAAACATGGTATGAATGCTTCTGCTGAGTTCTTCAAGAATATCGGCAAGAGTGGATGGTACACCAATTCCAAGAAGTGGATGGAAAAGTTCGGCATCAATGGCTTCGGTGAAGAAGTGATGGAGGAAGAGATTGGCATTCCTCTTCATGCTCTATTGGATGGAGATAATGAGTTCTCTGACCTCCTTGATACTAAACAGCAACTTGACATCATCGGTGGTATGGCTCTATCTGTCGGCTCTATGTATGCGATGGGTGCTGGCTCCCGACCAGTCAAAGGTGTGTACAATCGTGCTCAGTACTACCGATTCCGTAACAAGGTGAACGTGGCTGATAGTGATGCTCAAAACCTGATGGGCGATAAGTGGGCAGACATCAAGGATAAGATTGATAACACGACCAACGAGCAGATGGGTGGTGTGTTGGCTGACATTCTCAGACAGAGAGACACTATGAGCAAGGAACAGATTAATGCTGCCATCAACTATGGTATCAACCTGATGAAGATGCGTGGCTACAATGTTGCCAAGACTGCCGAAATGAATGCTAGAGAGATTACCAACGAGCCAACAACTCCTGAGGAGCAGCATCAAGAGGATATTGATAATGCTTACTCTGAGGGTCACGATGCTGATGATGCAGACAAACACGACATTCAGTTGGAGCATGAAGACCAGATGAAGACTCTTGCCGGATTGCTGAATATCTCCGAGCAGCAGTTGTCTGCTATGAATGATGATGAGCTTCAATCCCTGACTGGGCAGAACGACAAGCTCGACCAAGCTATCTATGACTACCAGTTGTCTTCTGCTCGTTACCAAGGTGTGACAGATGATGCTCAGGATAAGATTGATATGGCGGCAAATCAGGCAGCTCAGCGTGTTGATATGTACACAGACAAGAGCCGTGGCTCCGTCCGTAACGCTACGGTTAAAGCTAGTGGTGGTGCTGAAGATTATGGTGTGTACATTATCTCCGGCAATATTGCTACCAACGAAGATGGCTCTATCAATGTAGCGGATAGCGATGATATGATTCTCTTCTATGATCCTACGACAAATTCTGTTGAACATGCTGATGCTCTGAGATTCGCTGAACTGGGTGATGAAGTTCCTGCCGATGATGTGAAGGCTCAGGCGGTAGCTGATGCAAAGGAAAATGCTATCAAGGAAGTGGCTGGCATTGTTGACGGAACAATAGATGTTGGCTCCCAGTTCAAGGTTACTGGTGCTGATGGTTTGGAACATACCTACGAGATTCTTGCCGACTATGGCGATGGTACTGCTGCTATCTCTATTGATGGTAACGTGGTAGAGAATCCATATTCGCTTGAAGACTTGCAGCAGTTGAAAGACTTGGAGGATCAGAAGAAACTGGAAGCAGCGAAGGCTCAGCGTGAGCAGATGGAGAAGGAGCGTGCTGAGCAGACTCAGGAGACAGAGCTGCCGGAAGAGACTCAGTCTTCTCTTGACTTCAACCAGATTCTTAATGATAATGGTAACGTGGTGCTCGTTGATGTACTGGATAAGGATGGCAACACTAAATATCCTGACTCTAAGTTGTTCCTCATTCGTGATACTGGTGCTAAGGCAAAGGTTGTTGAAATGAAGAGTGATGGCACATTCGTTCCTCATGCAGTGAGCAAAAAGAATGTGGCTACAATCTCTTCTATGTCTCTTGATGAGTACAAGCAAGCGATGGCAGAAACCTCAATGATAGAGGAGAATAGTGGTGCGATAGAGGAGAATAGTGGTGCGATAGAGGGCGATAGAGGTGGAATAGAGGTGAATGATGAACTCCCACCAGTTCCTGATAATGTGACAATCAATGGTGATGGAACTTACTCTGTTGATGGTGCTGTGCAGGGTGGAGAAAATACTACTGCTCCTGCTGAACAGACAGAACAGACTCCTGCTATGACTCTCGAAGATGGAACCATCGTGCCTATGCTGGAGGATGGCAATCCTGATTTCTCGAAGTTGACTGCTGATCAGACTGCTGAGTTGTATGACTCACAGTTTGGTGAGGATGCTGATAGCGTAATCAGTGGATGGGTATCTGATGCCAAGAAGGCACTCGACAAGGCGAACAATATGACCGTGAAGGGTAAGAACTTCGTGGAACAGAAGGCGGCAAAGGAAGCCAAGGAGAAGGCGATTGCTGATGCTCAGGCGGCTTATGACTCTGCTATCGCTATCCGTGATGCTTATAATGAGCGACAACTTGCCAAGGTGGAAGACACTGCAGATGGAAGAAAGAATCTCATTGAGAAGGCAAGAAGAAAGTTCTCTCGCTTGAAGAGTGCTGTAAAGGATGATGCAAAGGCAGTATCTCAGCTATACAAAGATGTTGTCGGCTCTCTCCTGCATCGTCTGTATGATGGCACTGGCATTGATGTGACTGATACGATTCCGCTTACCGCTGAGGAGTATGTGGCTAGCAACCTCGGTGCTCACTCTCTCAACTATGAGGGAACAGAGACAAGCAAGGGTGTTAAGCAGGAAACTGGATTGAGCAGAGAAGAGTTTGCCAAGACTCAGCTCCTCGCTGCTGATGGCAAGGGAACTACCATTGATGATCTCGTACATAGTCTGTGGGAGAATCGTCCATCCAACCTTGAATCTCTCGATACTCAGAATATTCGCAATGCCCTTATTGGTGTGCTCACTAGCGGTTTCAAGGCTTCGGAAGCTAGAAACTATATTGAGAATCTCCGTATCGCTCAGGCTGAGAACATTCTTGAAGAGCAGAAGAAGGCGGCTGACAACGCTGTGTTCGCTGAGGAGAATAAGGCTGAATCAGAACAACAGACAGAAACGGCTCCTGAATCTGAGGAGAAGATGGGGGAAGATAACTCTGATGAGATTAATGATGAGGAGAATGAGAATATAAATGAGCAGACAAATGAGAATATAAATGCTCCTGAGGTTCCTGAGGATGCAACGGATGAGAATCCGCTTGGTGCTCAGCGTGACCAGACTGACCTTCCTTTCTCTGCAAAGGAGAATGGCAAGCAACAGACAACTGCCGAGCGTGCTGCTGATGTAGAGAAGAATAAGGTGGATGATATGAAGGTCGTTGACAACATCGTTGGCGAGAAGACTCGCAAGGCTTTCGAGAGACTGGCTAAGATGATGGGTGCTAACATTCAGTGGCAGTACTCAGACAAGTTGGGCAACGGATGGATTCAGGAGACTACGGATTCCGATGGCAATGTGTCTCGTACAATCTTCCTTACTCTTGACTCTTCTATCACGGAAGGTGCTCAGTTTATCTTCGGTCACGAAATGACCCACCAAATCAAGAGACTGAATCCTGCTGCATACAATGAGTTGACTCAGCTTGTGCTCGATACCTATGGCTCTGATGCCTTCGACAAGGCGATAGACGAGACGATGAAGAGATATTCCGATGCAGGATTCTCTGGACGTGCTAGAGATTACTACGCTGAGGAGGTGGTTGCTGATGCGGTAGGCGAAATGATTCGTGATCTCAACTTGGCTCACACTCTCGCTATGAAGATGTCTCATCCTCTGCTCGCTGCTATCCATGAGATATTGCAGAAGATTAAGTTGGCTTTCTATGGTACAGAGTATAATGATGTGACCAAGAACATCATCCGCTCCATTGAACAGGCTTACGTGAAGACTGCCAAAGGTGAGGTGACAAATTCTGAGACTGGTGAAGATGTTTCATTCTCTCTCCGTCAAAAGCCTGAGCCTAAGAAGAAGGGTATCGGCTATAAGGTGTTCGTATTGAAGGATGGCAAACTCTATCCACCTATGGTAGCGAACCCTGATGGTGCAGCCACTCCAGTTGGTGTATGGCTCGATGCTGATGCGGCTCCTATTGCTGGAGAAAGCAAGACTGGCAGACCTCAGGTTAAGCAGGGCGGCAAGGGAACACAAGGAGGTAGTGGTAAGCTAGCCTATAGACCAGGCTGGCATCTTGGTGTCGTGCCTTATGCTATCCAGTTCAACCGCAAGGATGCTGATGGCAACAAGACTCTCTTCCCTAAGAACTTCGTCTTCGCTGAGGTGGAGTATGCTGCTGATGTAGATTATCAGGAGGAAGCTCGCCAAGAGGGTATCAATCCTTCGGGTAAGTATCAGCATTCATTGGCTGGCTTGAAACATCTGCCTACCGATGGCTATTATATGTATCGTACCAACCCGAACCCTGAGACTGACCCTTGGGTGATTACTGGTGCGATGAAGGTGAACCGTATCTTGACCAGAGCAGAGCAAGCGGAACTTGTGAAGAATGCTGGTCGTGAACCTCAGCAGATTCAGGATGGCGATATTGTTACTGATGATGTTGTGAACAGCATCAATCAGGAGATAGCTGCTGCTCCTAAGTTCTCGTTAAAGGTATATCATGGTAGCGGTGCTGACTTCACAGAGTTTGACTTCGACCATATGGGCGAAGGTGCTGGCTCACAAGCATTCGGTTGGGGTGGCTATGTTACATCTTCCGAAAAGATAGCTAGAGGGTACACAAGTTTAGCTGCTCAAAGTAACGGATTGAAACGAGAAGAACTCAAAAGCAATATATCTAGAGCAAAGGAAAGACTTCCGTTTATGCGTGAGGGAGAATATAAGACAGAGTTGGAAAACGAGATTAAACAGTGGCAGAAAGAATTGGCTAACCTTGATGAGTCAAAGAATCTGTATGAGGTTGAAATTCCAGAGAATAATGGCAGCAACTATCTGGATTGGGATGCTCCTATAACTGATGAACTTATAGATAAGGTGGTTAAAGCACTACCTTCTTTGCGTAGTTACGATATTGAGTACTTTAAGAAGGATAGAACCTTTGATAACTTCTATAAGACTATCTCAATGAGAAGTGTTAAGGATGATGCGTCCTTCAATGATGATAAGGCAGCAAGCAAGCTTCTCGCTTCTCTTGGCTATACTGGCATCAAGTATAAGGCTGGTCGTAACTTTGGTGGTGCAAAGGAAGGCGATACCAACTATGTTATCTTCAAGCCTGAGGATATGAAAATCACAGAGCACACCAAGTTCTCGTTGAAAGATAATCAGGGGAATCCTCTGAATCAGGATGGTACTTTGAAACTGGATAAGATTAAGTCCGTTGATGAATTGACGGATGGAGACTTCTTGCATCCTACCAGAAATGTAGAATTGCCTAGTTTACCAAAGAAAATTGCTGATGCTATCGGAACAGAAGGCAAGCCAGTTGTTATCAAGAAGAATATCTTTGAGCGTAATTATATAAGACATAAGGACGTTACTCCTGAATTGAGTAAAGTAATCTTTAAGTCTGCTTTGTACAATCCTGATTTGTATGGTCAGAATCAAAAGAAAACTAGACCATATAATTGGGTACTTATCAACACGAAGGACGAGAAGGGCAATAACCGTACAGTATTATTAGAGGTAAATCCTAATAAAGATAATGTGGAAATCGTTCATTGGCACTTTGTTGACGAAAGAGGATTGCAAAAAATAAAAAAGCAAGCTGACCGTGAGGACGGGCAACTCCTCATACTGCCTTCCAATAAGGAAGAGGTCGGTGCCCTTTCCGACCCTACGGTCAACTTGTCTGCTGCAAAGATAGACAATTCTTCTGAAACTGCCAAGGAAAATGGCGAAAAGTTTTCATTGAAGGATGAAAAAATCAAAAGTGTTGCAGAAAAGTTTGGAGTAAATGAGGATGATGTTGCTATGTATGCGAATGCAGTTGAACGAGGTTCTACTGCTGAGGCAGCACGTGCCAGAGCAAACATCAAACGATATTTATTGCAGGCAAATGAAGACAAGATTTCCTCATTTAAGGATATTATTAAGTACACCAAACCTATAAATGAAGCCTTGAAAGAGAACTTTGGTGACCTTGACGCTATGATTGAGGAACGAAGAAAGCAGGTGGAGGCTCAGCGTAATGCTATGGAAGCTGCAAGAAAAAGAGCGCAGGAAGAGGAAGAGAAGAGACAGAAACATCTGGATGAACTCTCTCTGATTCCAACTGATGAACTTGATAAGCGTTATATGGATGCCATTGCTAATAATGATGAATCAACGGCAAGGGAAATGCTTGATGAATCAGCCAGACGTAATGGTTACGGTGACGTTGATAGCGATTACCAAGGTCAGGGAGCGTGGGCTGCTCCATCAAATCCTCAATATGAGTCTGATGAGGCAAGAAGAGCCGACATAGAAAACTCTCCTGATGTAAACTTGGAAGATATTGCATTAGGTTATAACTTGCAGCCTGATGATTATTTTGACAATCCAAGAGCGTATATGAACAATACTGCTTATGGATTGGAGTCTGCTCATGTTATAAAGAATGCACTTGATGCCATTAAGAATGGCGAGAAAGATGTTAAGGTTAAGGTTTATCGTGCAGTTCCTACTTCTGTAAAGGAAGGCAAGTTGCGTAATGGTGACTGGGTTACTCCTTCAAAGAAGTATGCTGAAATGCACGGTGACAATAGATTGGAAGGAAAATATCGTATCATTGAAGATGAAGTTCCTGCAAATCAATTATGGTGGGATGGCAATGATGCTAATGAGTTTGGCTTTGATGATGGCAGGGAATACCGATATAAGAATGCTAAGAATAATCGTAAGTTGAATGACCTCATAACTTATGATAATAAAGGCAACGTAATACCTCCTTCAAAGCGTTTCAATTCTCGCAAGAATGATATTCGTTTCTCTCTTGCTGGCGAGCGTGGTGCGGCTGCTGCTGACAAGGCAGAGGAGCGTACCATCCGTATGGATAACCTCTCCGTGGCAAAGGATATGGAGAAGAACAAAAAGAAAGCTAAGGCTATCAAGATGGCTACTGGCTGGGAACGTGGTGCTGATGGCAAGTGGAGATACGAAATGCCGGATGCCATGATCAAGGACACGATGGATGTAGGCGGTGGACATATTGTTAAGCGTTATGAGGATGATATGCTATGGAATGGTGGCAAGCTTTCTGATGTGATTGATGCTCCTGAACTATTCAAGGCTTATCCTCATTTGAAGGATGTACGTATTGAAACGGATGCCATTATGAACGATATGCCTTCAAATGGCGAATATAATGCCAAGACAAACACCATTACCATCCATGCTGACGAGCTGAAATATATGAATAGTATATTGAATCACGAGATTCAGCATGCAATCCAGTCTATTGAGGGCTTTGATAGAGGAGGTAGCCCTAGATTGGTTAGAGGTGAGATTAAGAAGAGATTAGCAGAGGTCACTAAGCAGATTCGCCAGTTGCGTGCAGAAGGCAAGGAAGATGAGGCTAAGGCTATTGTTGAGAAGAACAGAGGTCTTTATAACGCTTATCAGGCGAATGATGATTACAACAGCTACAAGTCGCTTGCTGGCGAGGTGGAAGCAAGAAATGTGCAGGAAAGAATGAATATGTCTCCTGAGGAAAGAAGAAGAACTCTCGCTGAATCTACTGAGGACGTGGCTCGCAAAGACCAGATTTTCTTGGGTGTGGGCGATGTGTCCTTCTCTCTCCGTGATATGGCTGACGGAAAGGAGAGTGGGGCGGCTGATATGGCTGAGGACTTGAAGAGTCTGAACACTCCTGGTGAGGTGGATGATGCTATCAATACTGCCATTGATGATATGCCTAGCGGCTGGCAGATGGCTAACAAGAAGATGATTCATATTGCTCAGGCTCTGGGCGAGAACCGCAAGGCTGAGATTGCTGGCGTGGAACCTAAGTTCTCCCTGAAGGATGGCTCTCTCATAAAGGCTGGAACCTACTTTAGCGGCGGCGGTCTTGTTGAGGAAGGCTTAAAGGGTATCATCGACCCTGTGGTGGCAGTGGAGTATGACGAGAAGATAAGCGGTGTTTATCGCAATAACTTCGGTCAGCATATCGTTACTGCTGATGTTCGTGACGTTGATCCAAAGGAATTGGTGAAGCAGATAGATGGCGAGGTTGAGTACTTCCATGCCAGCCCAGTCTGCAAGAACTACTCTCAGGCGAAGAGTAACCATGCAGAGGTGGAACTTGACAAGGAGACTGCTGCTAGTACTGCCGAGTTTATCAATGCTGTTAAGCCAAAGGTGGTGACCATTGAGAATGTGAAGGGCTATAAGGATTCAGATGCGATGAAGATTATCACGGATGCGCTTGATGCCAACGGCTACACTTGGGATGCAGATGTGTATAACGCTGCTGACTTTGGCGGCTACACCAACCGAGAGAGATTGATTGTCCGTGCGGTTCGTGATGGCAAACTCCCTGCCAAGCCTGAGAAGATGGCACGCAAGAGCGGATGGTATGAAGCTGTGGCTGATATTATCCCGACCCTGACCGAGAAGAAGAATGGTGTGGCTCCTTGGATGGATATTCGCTTGAAGGCTGATGGCATTGACTGGAGAAACATTGACAAGCCATTATATGTGATGGGTAGTGCCTATGCTGACGGAAAGATTCCTCATGCCTTCGCTGATGAACTGCTGCCAACACTCAGAACGAAGAGTGGTGATGTGATTGTGATGCCTGACGGCAAGGTATATCGTGCCATGGGTAGAGTGCTCGCAAGAGTATCAGGAGTGAGCGATGATTACAAAATGCCATTCTCTGAGAACCTGAGCCATACCATCATCGGTAATGGTATTCCTACCCAGTTGACCGAGCATGTTATTGCTCCTCTTTTGCAGAACACCTTGCGCCCAACAACTCCTGAGGATGGCAATACCAAGTTCTCCTTGCGCTATGATAAGTTTGAACATGACTTGAACCAGTGGAAGAAGGATAATAATCTGCCTAAGGATGCCCAGCGACCAACCATCCCACAACGCAACGCTGGTGAGAGTGCCGTTGACTTCCTGAGGAGAGTGGACGAGTACCGCAAGCAGATGGCTCTGTGGAAGACTGCTCCAACCTACGAGCAGCATCTTCTGAGTGATGATACTGCCCTTGGTGAGTTCAACCGAGAGTTGCAGAAGGGTTCAGTGCTCAAACGTATCGCCTTCCAAGATAGTATGCTGGCTATCCGCAAGGCTCAGGAAGCTATTATGAAGGAAGTGGGTGTTGACCGTCTGAATATGGCTGAGGATGCCTATACTGCCGAGAACCGCAGTCATGGCAAGGGAAAGAACGAGTTTGAGGAGTACAACAACGAGTTCCTTCAGCCACTCAGAAAGGCTTATCATCAGATGAAGAAGGTACTGGGCGATAGCTACGACAATGTGCGAGTCTATATGATGGCTAAACACGGCTTGGAGCGTGATGCTCAGATGGCTTTCAAGAAGTCTCTGGAAGCTGACTATGAGAATGTGAATCAGAGAAGTGCAGCATACAAGGCATACAAAAACGACTTGGATCGTGTGTCAAATGATGCAGACTTGGAGTTTGGCAGGGTAGATTTCACCACTTGGAGACAGAAGGATAATGCTCTCCGAGGAAAGTACTCTCCATCCTATATGGACTACCGCTATGATGATAACGGAATCGCCTACGATTATTCCGGCTTGTCTTCACTCTTCGATGGTTCAGACTTCGAGGAAGCTGCTCACAGACTGGTAAGAGATGTGGAGACCAAGCATCTTGCCGAGGTTCAGGCTCTTTGGAATGCTACGAATGCTGCCACCAAGAAGATTCTTCGTGATGGCTTCAAGGCTGGAATGATGAGCAAGGATGCCTACGAGTATGTGAAGGGTATGTATAGCCACTACATTCCTCTCCGTGGCTGGGATGGTACTACTGCCGACCAAGTCTGGGACTATATCGGTGGTGGCAAGGGTGCGTTCAATCAGACCTTGAAGACTGCACACGGACGAACCTCTATCGCTGATGATCCTATCGCATACATCGAGAATATGGCAGAGAGTGGAATCCTGCTGAACAACAAGAACTGGGTGAAGCAGCACCTGATGCTCTTGGCACAGAATCATCCTACCTCCCTGCTCACCCTGAGCAAGGCTTGGTATGTGAAGAGTACGGATGCCAACGGCAACGAGGAGTGGATTCCTGCTACCCCTCAGATTACTTCTCAGATGAATAGTAATCAGGTGAAAGCTGCCATTGATGCTTTCGAGCAGAAGATGGAGCAGATGGCTCAGACTGGTGATGCTACCCAGCAGAGAGACGGACTGAACATAGCCTATCCTCAGACTCATAGCGAGGAGAGAGAGCATGAGGTGCGAGTGATGAAGGATGGCGAGGAGTATGTAATCTACGTGAATGGTGACCCTCAGTTGGCTCAGGCGATGAACAATACCAGAGCACACCGAGTAAGAGAGATTCAGAGCGGTAAACTGGATAGGGCTGCTGCTTGGTTGGGAAGAAAGATGGCTGCTGCCTATACCAGTCTTTCACCTCTCTTCATTCCTTCCAACTACTTCCGAGACCTGACCATGACGCTGGCTTCTACCGCTATTCGTGAGGATGGCAGATACAATTATCTCCTCCGAAAGAATCTCGCTACCTCTTGGAATCTCGGTTTTATGCTGAGAGACTATCAGAACGGCAAGTTGAGAGAGAAGGTAAGCAACGGAAATGCTACGGCAAAGGAACAGATGTTCTATGACTTTATGATGAATGGTGGCGAGACTGGCTTTGTCTCTTCGCTTGACGTGGAAGACTTGAAGAAGAAATTCAAGAATGACTTGAAGGATTTGGATAGATGGAAGGCGAACCCAGTAAAGGTAGGTCATACCATCATGGATAGTATCGAGTTCCTGAACAGAATGATTGAGGATAGCAACCGATTTGCGGTCTATATGACTTCCATCCAGTATGGTCGCTCCATTGATGAGGCTGTGAATGATGCCAAAGATGTAACTCTGAACTTCAACCGCAAGGGTACTGGCGAATACGGATGGCAGATGATTAGAAACCTCTATCTCTTCATCAATCCGGCTGTACAGAGCTTGCAGACCTTGGGTGCGCTTACCAAACATCATCCTTTCAAGTTCACGGCTGTTACTGCAGCTTGGTTGGCGAGTGGTGTGCTGGTTCCTATCGTTAACGCTGCCCTGATGAGTCTGTTGGGCGGTGATGATGATAAGGATAAGTATTGGCAGTTCTCTAAGTGGGATAGACGAAACAATGCCATTATGTGGATTCCGTTTACCAACGAATATGTGAAGATTCCGCTTGCTCAGGAGTTCCGTGCCTTCTATGGCATAGGCGATATGATTGCTTCCAAGATGATGGGTGGCGAGTTGGCAGAGGAAACTTGGAGCCAGTATGCAGAAGACTTGCTCGGTCAGGTAGTAGATATGCTTCCGCTTGACCCGACTGGATATGATGGCAACATAGCAGTCAGCCTGATGCCGAACCCTATCCGTCCTGTCTTTGAGTTGGCTTTCAATGTTGATTTCACTGGCAAGCCATTATTCAAGGAGACAGAGTACAACAAGTATGACCCGAACTTCACCAAGGCATACGTGGGAACTCCTGATTGGCTGGTGCGAGTATCAAAGATGGTTAACTCAATCGGAAATGACTATCCTGATGTACAGCAGAATGCCATAGATGCTTTTGGAGACCCAAGATATAATCTGAACAACCCAGCAGTGGTTGATCACGTCTTGTCTTCCTATCTCGGTGGTGCATACACAATGGGTAGTCAGGTGCTCGGTGTCCTCACCAAGTCACTCAACGACCCGAAGGAAATCAAGATGGCAGACATACCATTGGTAAGCAAGTTCGTGAGCAACCCAGATGATAGACCAGTCACCAAGAAGCAGGGTGATGAGTTCTGGAATATGAAAGAGAATCACGACCGAGCAGCCAATACCCTGAACAAGTTGAAGAAGCAAGCTAAGGTGGATGGCGATTACTCTATGCTGGAGCGGTTCTACGGCTCTGAGGAGTATAAGCAGTACAAGCAGGAAGATGTGAAGGTGAAGAAGTATGAGGAAGACAAGAAGAAGGAACGTGCTGAGGAGAGTGGGGAGGAGTACAGACCTCACAAGCTGAATGCCGAGGATATATATAAGGCTCACGCTACTCCGAAGGATGATTTCGAGGATTTGAAACTGAAACAACTCTACACCAAGTTGAACGGATTCAAGACTTCCTACGACCTCTTGGTTGACACGGCTCCTGGTCAAAGCGATGGTTACTACAACACCAACAAGGTTGCCATTGATGCCATTGACGAGATTTCCCTTGACAAGCAGGAGATTTCCGAGTTGAAGAAGGGCTTCTTGGAAGATGGCAAGGATGCCTACAATGCCGAGGACATGAAGAGAATCCGTGAACTGAGAAAGCGAATCCTCTCCGTGCTGGAGCCAGCCAATAAGGTGGTTGTGGCTAACCAGAAGGCGAAGGCTGAGAAGAAGTAATGCAAATATGACTATCCCCCGAAGGTGTCATGCTTTCGGGGGATAATTGTCTCTAGGCAAGGAATCTGCTTTCAATCCGGCACAAAACACCCTTGATTTGATAGGAAAAAGTTTCAATCTGAAAGTATTAACAAAGATTATACTTTAAATTCCCTCAAAATAACTTCGTTTTCAAAAAATCCCATTATCTTTGTAGTATCTAAGAACATCTGTTTATCAGATATTTAAATCAACGGTTCAATACCATTAAACTTTAAAAACGAAACGCTTATGGATAAAAATGAAAATGACCAACGTGTCAGTAGAATGTTCGGCGAGATAGTTAAGCTTATCCCCGAACGCAGCAAGATCAAGACAGACTTGCTTTATTTCAAGTATGCGCCTATATTGGTCATGCTTTTCAGATGGTATGGTATATCTCAGTTCTATGACAACAAAATGGAGATAACGCTGTGGTATGAAGAGAACGAGGAACCTATCTGGTTCTTCTACTTCATCACTTACATTCTTTACCCGATTTCTCTTTGGAAAGGTCAGGTGTTGCACCGATTGTGTGTAGAGTGGCGCATTCCGATTTTCTATATTGCAGGAGTCAATGTGATTCACGTCATGTATGATTCCATCGTTATCACGAATCAGATGTACTATTGTGATATGTTCCTAATTACACTCATTTTAATTATATATGCTTATGTCGCAATTAGTAAATTACAGCATCATCGAAGCAGGACTTCGTGCTCTTGCAGATAAGGCACATGAATCAGCAGTAGCCCAAGCAGAAGGCAAGCCTATCCCTTGCGGTCTGTCAGAGAATGATATGGAACTGGTGGTACTCCTTACTGCCATGATGAATGATACCCAAGCCAACAAGGGCTGGTGTGCTCACGAAATGGGGAAGTCTATCTCTTCCTTTGAGAAGTATGTTCACGATGGAAAGATACCTGAGGGCATCCACGACCAGTTCGGTCACGAAAAGAAGTGGAACAAATCGCTCATCAGGTTCTTCGCCAACAAGAAGGCTTTCTTCCGCAAGCAAGCCCGAAAGTATGGCATAAGCATATAGCATCCACTACACATTATTATATATAGGAGAGACCCAATCGCCCCTCCTGTATTTTTACGACCTTTTCCGTAACCATAAATCTTTGCTCATCATATACTTATAGAACCTTTTACGAGTTTATCAATCTCTATCCATATTATTCGTATCTTTGTGCTCGTAACGTTACAAAGTGAGTATCATTTAGTGTTTAACAAAAAAGATTTCAGGATAATATGGAAAGTAAAACGTATGTATTCGGAAACGAAGGCTCAACATCCAACAATGGGATGCTCGGTCTTCTCGCACCCCTTCTCCAGAAGCAGGGTGTTGACCCAAATGTCCTTCTTGCCATGAAGGGAAACAATGGTTTCGGTGGCGAAGGTGGATGGTTTATGTGGGTAATCTTCCTCTTCTTCCTCATGGGCTGGGGTGGTAATGGATTCGGTTTCGGCAATGGTCGTGGTGGTCTTGCCAATGAGATCAACAATGACTATGGTCGTGGTCTCCTGATGGATGCCATCGGTGGCAACCGCAATGCGCTCAGTAACCTTGCCACTCAGCTCAACTGTACTGAGGGGCAGATTCAGAATGCCATTTCTGCCTTGACTTCTCAGGTTCAGAGTGTAGGTAATCAGGTTGGTATGAGCGGTATGCAGACTATCAATGCGCTGCAGCAGGGTAATATGCAGATTGCTCAGCAGATTGCAAACTGCTGCTGCGAGAACCGCTTGGCTATCTGCCAGCAGACTGGAACCTTGCAGAATGCCATCAACAACGTGGCTGTTGGTCAGGAGCGTGGCTTCTCTAACGTGGCTTACGAGACCCAGCGACAGACTTGTGACTTGCACAACGCTATCAAGGAGAGCACTCAGATCATCGTTGACGGACAAAAGCAAGCTGAGTTCAGGGAAATGCAGAACAAGATTGATGCCCTCCGTGAGGAGAACAGCACCTTCAAGTCTTCTGCTATGACCTCTCAGATTGTGGGTCAGGCGGTGGCTCCTATCAATCAGGTATTGGCTGGCTTGCAGAACGAGGTGGCTGGTATCAAGTGTAAGTTGCCTGAGACCGTAACCACTCCTTACAGCCCATTTACTGCGGTTCCTAATTGTGTTGCTTATCAGGCTGGTTTGTATGGACTGAATGCTGCAAACAATGCAGGATTCTGGGGTTAATAAGGAAAGGAGGCTGCTATGTTTTGGTTAAGACCATTTACATGGGTGAATCGTAATGGTTCGGCAGCTATCGCTTCTACGGGCGTGGTGGTGAACACCAACAATGTTGTTTTCTCGTTCAAAAACCATGCCTTCGTGAATGCCAGCTACAGAGGAACGATTTTCGTGAACCTGATGCAGGCTATTCCGACTGGAACGACTGGCACGCTGCCTATCCTTTTCGAGACCAACGGAGCGACACAAGCTGTGAGCAAGTTCAATGGCGAACCATTGACGGTTGCAGATGTGCCGGGTACTGGAGTGGTTCAGCTCTGGTTCGAGCGAGATACTAACACCCTTCAACTTATGACGGGTATTGTTTAACAACAGAATAGATAATAGGAGATTACATTATGTTTCAAGGTTTAAGAACAAATTCTTTATTCTATGTCCTCGACAAGGGCGAGAACCCGAGCTTGCGAATCGGTCAGGTTGTTTCGGTAAGCAACCCTCAGACGAGATACCCTTCTTTCAATAATGGCTTCACTCCTCAACCTATGGAGACTGTGGTTGATGTGAAGGTGAAGATCAATGATGAGGAAGTGGATTTCAAGCAACTTCCAGCTAACGGACAGATAGCCAACGACAAGAATCTTGTGGTAAGCGATAGCAAGGATGCCATGAGTTCCGAGGTCGATGCAATGCTGAGACAATCCAAGGCGATACTGGAGAGCGTAGATTACCACGAGAGAGTCGTAAAATCTTGCGAGGAAATGCTACTGCATCTCAACCCCCAGATAGCCAAGGAGAAGGAACAGACCGAGAAAATCAACAAGTTGGAAGGCAAGGTTTCCGGCATTGAGGGCAAGATTGACAAGATGATGGGATGGCTCCAACAGAGCATCAACAAGTAATCTCCTATCTATTCACTTTAATATCTTATGATTATGGTAATGATTGAGATTACAGAAGATAAGTTCGATGATTTGTATGACAACATCGAGTCTATGCTTGGTTTTGGCAGCAAGGCTATGTCTTGTCTGAAAAAGATGAAGCAGGAGCGTATGGGTGAGCGTATGCCTGATTATCGTGACGATTGGAGAAGAGAGCATGAGGAACGTGAAGAGCGTGAGAACAGACGCAGATTCAACAACGTGAACGATGATTGGAACTACTCGAACCGCTATGGTGAAAGAGGTGGTGGCGGCTACAATGGTGGCGGTCGCTAGTGTTTAACTTGGGAGTTTTGGCACAGACATTTATGTCGTGACCAGACTCCCTTTAATATTCAGCAATATGGGAAAATGCAGAATGCCATTGGATATGTATGACCTCAAACCTGAGGCAATGGTTGCCTATCTCAGATACAATGGCTATCATTTCAGCAAGAAGATGTGTGAGTGGGCGGTGAAGCAGATGTATAAGTACGACCCTTCCTCCAAGCGTGATGTAAGTGTCTCGTTTTGGGATAAGGAGAAGGTGGATGCCCTTCTGCTCGGTCAGGGAATCGAGGTGAAGAATAAGATAGGCTACGACCATGTATATGTGGCGAATATGGCGAGGGCAGACTTCTATAAATCTTCCATCAAGGATGAGGAGCAGCTAGCTCAGTTCATCAAGGATATGGTGGATGATGCCGACCAGAAGGATGGTTTCATCTTCAACAGATTCTATGCCGACTGCTGCCACAACGGAGTGCCTATCCCTTGGGAAGATGTGTTATGATCAGAAGAGTAATACAACTCCCGAAGTACGATTGGAGCATAGTATGTTTCATAGGTTATCAGCCGGATGATGCCGATGAGATATGCTATGCTCTTTCTGATATAGGATGCAGTGGCAATCCATTATCAGAAGCCAAAGAACATCTAACCAAGCAGAGTGCAGACAGAGGTCTTACGTATTCCAACCTTGCCCAACGGAGAAGCGTTCTTGCCATAGGTAAGGGCAATGCCGCAAGTATTATAAATACCATCGGTCACGAACTCCTGCATGTAGTAGCGCATATCTGTGAGCAGGATCATATTGATATGTTTAGCGAGGAGCCTTGCTATATGATGGGGAGTCTGTGCGAGAAGTTCTTCAAACTTATGGGTTAAGCTTTCTGCAAAAGAAAAGAGGCAGTGCTAAGCACCACCCCTATTAAATTTTCTAATCCTCGAAAGCCAAAAACAATTCAACATCAGTTCTCGGGTGTACCTTATCTAGGTTGACTTTAAATTTGTTCCAATCATAATCAGACATTACTACTATTGTATGAATTGATGCAAAATACTCTTTCAGTTTAGGAAGCCCTTCCTCTCTGCTTAGGAATTGATGAAATTTCTTAGAACGATGTCCATTTGCATTCTTTGGATTGAGTTTCTCTAATTCAGGTAGAATAGGAGCTATACGCTCATAGACAATATCTCTAATCCAGTTACCCATAACACCTGGCATCTTTCTAGTACTCTGCCAATCCCAATGTTTCATCTTATAAATATCCATAAAAAACTCATCAGGAAATGTCTTCACCCACTTAGCGGCTTCTTTCATCAAGAATTGATTCAAGAAAGTTTGCAACTTGTCTTTGACATCATCCTTTACCTTATCAAAGCCAGTGGCTTCATCCACCATGGCAATTATACCAAGTCTTGCAAAAGCTCTCATTAGTATTTCACATTGTGCAGCTATAATAGCTTGTCTTGAAGACAGGGTTACGTGCTTTCTAGCTTCCAAGAAAGCATCACAAATATCTGCCAATGTCTCTGCCTTATAGCCATTGATGATACTATTACCATCTGTGCATTTTATCGGCTCTAGTTGGCCTCCATCTAAATACTTAGAAATAAATGGGTTAAGTGTCTTTTGACTAAGATATCTGGTCAACCTTGTTCCTGATGGTTTTACCTCATCCTCATCTATCATACACAATGCTTTTTGCATAGCATTACCAGAGATAACTCTAGTTCCATCACTTAAAACATAGCAAGGAATTTCAATCCCATTTAAATCCAATATTCCCCGAAACTTAACAACTCTATCTTCACTATATAAATCACCGACTTCAACTCCTAGAATGTCTGCCACTTTTTTCATTGTAGCTTTAGAAGTAGTTCCATTTACTATTTTGCTAACTCCTACTTCTGTCATATCTAGTTTTTCGGCAAGTTCCTTTTGGCTCATGCCTTTTTCTTTTAAAAGTTCTTTAATCTTATTCATATTATAATTTGTTTTATTTTGATTACAAAGATAAAACAAATTACTTATTAAACAAAGAAAGAATTAAACTTTTAACTTATTTTAGTAGTGTTTTTATGTATCAAACTGAAATTTCCCACAAAAGTGGAGGGTAAGCCCTTGACCTACCCTCTATCTTATCTACTCATACTTAGGTTCCTCATACACCAAGTTATGCTCATCTACGTAAGCCTTGGCTTCTGGGTATGTGTCAAACTCTACTGCGGTGGCATTTACTGCTGGGAATACCTCAGCATTGTCACCTTCCTCTGTGAGAGGGAACACCATCTTGGTTCCCTCATGTACTACCTTATACTTCTTTGTTAACTTATTCATATCTTGTTTCCTTTCTTTGCTTTAATGTTAAACTTATGATACCTTATGCAGGAGTGATTGAGACCGTATATCCCTTACTCTGCAAAGTCTGTACTGCTGCATCTGATGCTGATGTACGAGTGCCAATCAACGAGATTGTCTTATACCAAATATATTCACCAATAAACTTAGCTTCAAGCGTTGCCATATCGTTGAGGAAAGCATCAATATTATTACACTTACACTTTTCTAATGCTAAGATATTTGTTCTGTTTTTAATACCTGTCCATGTAAATGTGCCAGTATTACTGTTTCCTTGTACCCATAAAACATTATTTGGTAAAACAGATAAATCACCATAAACACTTGTGCCTTTAAATTGTAATTGGTTAGTTTTTGTATTCTTATAAACAGAAATATCACCAGTTACTTTAGTATTCAAAACACTTGGAATATCAGTAAGACCAGTCAATTTACCAAACACAGCAATATCACCTGTTACCTGAGTGTTGGATAAATTTAAATGTACGAGACCCGTCAATTTGCCAAGCACAGCAATATCACCTGTTACCTGAGTGTTGGATAAAAATAATATTTGAAGACCAGTCAATTTGCCAAGCACAGCAATATCACCTGTTACCTGAGTGTTGGATAACATTAGATTTATGATATTTGGAGAATACTTCAGCGATTCTATATCGAAAGAAAGTTTACCTTTAAAATCTTTCCAATATTTTGATAAGGAAGAACCAAAACTTCCCAATGAATATTTTTCAGATACAACAATTTCATAATCACCATTGCTGTAATACACTAATGTTTCAGTATTAGCTGCAATATCCATTACCTTACCTTTATTTTCAGATAAAGTCTCATTCGTAAAATAACCATTACCTATAATGCGAAGATGGGTGTCTTTATTATTTCGTACACTAAATTTTTGTGAATCAGCAGTAGGAGACTCCACCTTGCTAACTTTAATACAGAACTCTCCAATACGTAACAGAGAGTCATTCTGTACAGAGCCATTTAATTTTGTAATCAAACATTTTTCCATAATCATTTCTTTTTATTATTTATAATTCCATAAAACATCGCAAAAATCAATTCTCTTTTCTAGCCACATTTTGATTCTTTCCTTTGAATCATATATTCCGTTTGTATAATAGTTACCATCAGTTGTTGGTGTACTTCCTAAACATTCTTTTACACACTTATAATAGTAGTTATCATACCCACCATTACCATAACAAACAATAGTACCTACACTATAATTTGTTTCTGCATTATATGAATTTATAGATTCCAATTCACTCTTTGATAATGGTATGTATGGTTCCCAATGCTCATCAAGATTTGTCGGCTTTCTATATGATGGAGAATTATTCCATTTAGTTACACTCCTTTTTAATGCATCAGTACCTAATCTGTCAAACCAATCATCAACTATCTTGTTTAGATTCTCTTTAGTTATGATACCTTTGTCTCTAAGAGTTTTATACATAGTCCCAATCTCCTCTGCATACAATGACTTTATTACAAAAAGAGGATTTGTTGAATTAGAATCAAAAATCTCCCTAGACAGCGATGAAGTCCACAATATGCCGTTCCATGCTTTTCCAAGACAAGAATCACAATCATAGATATTATATCCAACCTTTTTGTCATAGATGGTTATCTGAGCATTATTATACCATCCATCCTGATTATAAGTCAATTCACAGAATATGATATATGCTAACAAATTATCAATATCAAAAGATTTCTCTACAATCTTTTTCTTTTCCTCGTTAGTAGATGCAGAGTTCACTTCTGACTTATATGCCTGACACGCTTCTATAATAGCCTTTGTCTTTGCAGTATTTACCATATCCTTATTGTCAGCATTATAATTTACAGATGTGACTTTAAATGTATCAGTGCCAGTTGTTGCAGCATTTAATTTTGAGAATGTGTATTGCTGACCGGCAACAGTATCTGTACCAATAAGCTCTCCCATGTGTGTATCAGCATCATATTCCTCGCCATCTACACAAATAAGTTTTTTAGGATTACGTATTTCTGCACTTATCCAATTAAAACTATCTCCATTAAACATACCTCCAACATTATCTATCAGAATGCTGGTGTAGTCTTTTTTGTTCATGGAATAATTTTTCCTGTTCTTTTTAAGAGACCATATAAAGAGACCATAATACTCACCATTCAGATACACTTCGCAAGGAAATTGTGAAGGCATACATTTGGCTTGTGAAAAATCGTTGTCCATATCACCAGTTCCACATATGAGAACATTATCTGAACTTATGTGAAATCTGTTTGAACGTACATTAAGGAATGACGTGATTTGCTCACCAATTTCATAGCAAATTGGCTGTGTTGACTTTAATGAATCCTTGTAGAAGGCTTTAAGATGAAAACCATCCTGTGCTACCCAATCACCGAACTTTATTTCAAACTCATTACCACCCCAATCATCTGAAAACAAATCTATAGCACAAGATTTCATAGGGTCATGCATTGTGCTAGCACCTTGTGCATTAAGATATGCTTTTATCTTAAAATAGTTTCCTGCAAAATCAAAGAACTCAATATAAGCCTTATCATTAACCAACTTTTTGCTAGGCATTTGATTAACACCAGTAATGTTAATTACTGCTTTAGTGGGAATTGGTAATTCAAGAGCAGAATCATGCTTGTCATACCAGTCACTCCAGTCTGTTTTACCTTTAGTGTCAAAGCCATTTGCTTTGAGAGCATCTTGGATATTATTCACACTATTCCCTTGAAGATTGAGATTTGACACATCAAGGTTAGTAACTTCCATATCATGCTCATGTTTTTTTCCCCTTGAATCACGCCATGACATTACCTTATTTTCTGCATCAGTTGTAATCTCAGTCCTTCCCTCAGGGTCTTCAATATGAGAAAACTCTTCTGGGATAGTTTCAGATTTGGCATTATGGATATAATGACTACCATCATTGTTAGTAACAGACAGAATCTTTCCGTCTGCATCTTTCTCTACTGCAAGATACTCAGGATTCTCCTGTAAAGAGAAAACATCAAGGAGTTCTTTGAGATTGGTATCTATTGTACCTACCTTCTCCTGTAATGATGTAAAGTCTGATTGAAGCTGAGAGATAACTTGCTTCAAGGCATTGACAGCATGGATTTCTCCAATGATTTGTCCGTCTCTTCTGATACCAAGGAGCACATGGTTTGAAGCATCCTTCCAAAGAGCGAAGAACTCTTCATTCTGTTCAACGTGATACATTTCATTGAGAGGATAATAAGGCTTGCCAGTTGCTCTGTAGAAACCAAACAGAACCTTATCATCTGAATCCACTATAGCTTTGATAAACTCCTCATTTTCGATTACTCTAAAGTACTCCTTTACTTCATCTTCAATGAGAGACTTTCCTTCTTCCTTGTCAACCTTACCTTCCTGCAATGCAGTGATGCTTGCAGACAATTCTTCTTTGGCAGCATTAATAGATCCAAGAATATCTGTCTTATCCTGCTGGCACTGGTTGATAATTTCCTGTAACTTGGCTCTGATTGGTGCAGGAATACCCTTGCCCCATTCAATGGAACCATCAAGCTGAATACCAAAAATGAAGTGGTATTCTGCATCTACAATTACCTTGATGAACTCTGGAGATTCAATTTCACGGAATGGAAGTGCAAACTGGGAAACTACCTTGTCCTTTGAATCACCAAACTCTTGGGCAATATTTTCCTTGTTGAATTTCTTTCTTGCAAGTTCATCAATAGCTCCCTGTGCTGTTACAGAATCAAGACCACTCTCTGTGTTCTCGTATGTTACTGCTGTGGCTTGGCTTGCACCACCACTTGCGGAAATGCCCTTGATGGCTTCCTCCATCTGAGTGCTGCGAGTCTGCAACAAAGAAATGTCACCATCGTTGGCAGTGATTTGCTGCTGCTTATCGTTAATCTGAGACTGGAGGTCTGTGTCCTTCTCTTTCAGTTGCTTGACAGACTTATCTACATCTTGGATCATCTGACTTAAATCCTCAGGAAGACCAGTGGCGGCTTGGATGGTTTTGCGAAGCTCTGGATCAAACTTCTCGATGCCAAGCGTATCGTCTGCTACCTTTTCATTTGTGACTGAGCCGTCTTTGATTTTTTCCGTAGTTACAGATCCGTTGGCGAAATGTTTGGTCTCCAAGGATGCCTCACGAACTACCCTGCCATCAACCGACTGGTTGCCAAGTTTCGGGTTTGTAATAGCTCTCTCCTCTACCTTCTCAGTTGTTACAGCCCGGTCGTTGAGCTTCTCGGTGATGATTGCCTTATCCTTAACCTTATCGTAGGTGACTGCCTCAGGAGAAAGTTTGGAGTTATCAACTGCGCCATCATTCAACTTATCCGTGGTTACTGCCTTGTTGTTGATTTTTTCGGTCTCTACGGATGAGTCGGCAAGTTTGGAGGTGGTGATGTTTGCATCTGCTACCTTGTCGGTGGTGACGGATGCTGCATCCAGTTTCTCTGTAGTAACGGCTTTGTCGGCAATCTGTGTAGTTCCGAGTTGGTCGGTCTTGTTGACCTTCTCGTCAAGAATCTCCTTGGTGGATTTGCCCGAACTCTCATCCTTCACATACTTAGTGTATGTCAAGGTCTCATCGGCTCTTCCACTTACGAGCGTGTTGTTGAATTTTACTTCTTCTGCCATATTATTTTAATTTAGCGTTATATGTATATTCTCCTGCTTTCAACTCATCTGACCAATAATAGTATATATCTCCTACTTTAGTAGAGTTGAGATTTGCCGTGAATCCTGACTGAGTGAAGACAACAGGAACACGGCTGGCAAACCAGATATATGGCTTGTCCTTGGTGGTAGTGATGGTGATAGACTTATCAACCATGTCACCCACAACCTTGGTGAGGTCTTCTATGTTGAACTGGCACATATTCTTGGCAGCGGTTGATCCGTAATAGTAGATATTATCATCGCCATTCGCCATGATGCTTACGTAGCCTGATACGGCTGGAATCTCAATCTTGCCATCCTTGTAAGCATCTCTTGTGATGTCGGCTCCATCCATGATTACTTTCACCAAACCGATATTGAATCCTTCGGCAGGAGTAAGAGTTGCTTCAAATTTCTCACCCAACTTCAATGTAGCAGGAGTAGAGGAGAGGGTAACATCATCCAAGGAATAGACGAATGTACAATCAGACTGATTCTTGGTGACCATATAATATCGAAGGTCGAACATTCCAACCGTCTCACCTTGGAAGACTCCTACTGGAACTTTCACCCTTTGATTGGTCTCTATGATCTGCAAGATGTTTCGCTCCACACTCTTCATCGCATAACCCTCATAAGTCCACGAAACGGCTACATTGTAGTTTCCGATTTCCAAGGTGGATGGAATATTGCATACCAGCACATTATGCTCGATGCCACCGATAGAAGTAGGAACGATGATGGAATCATCGAAGCAGCATTGTAGTTCCACCTTGATATCGGATGCTTGTGTCATATCGAAGTCAACCAAACGATTGAACTCCTTGGACATTTCCATCTTCCGCACCAAGATATGAAGCTTGAAAGCATTTCCTTGTACTATTTTATAAATCATATTTTGATACACATTATTAATAATAGCGCAAAGATAGGCAGAATTTTCTCTACCTATCTCTTATCCATTAACTTTTGGGCATTAAATCAAGCCCTTCCATCTGAGGAACTTGCGCTTGCGGATGCGCTTTCCTCTCTCGCTCTTGCAGTTGGTATGATAGACACAATCACGGAAGAGGTCTCTCGACTTCATATCCTTATCTACCAGTTTGGTCTTCTTGAAAGCCTCGAAGAGGGGGCGGTTCATAATCATCAGGTTGCCCTTCTCCGTAGGTAGGACAAAGTAGATTTCACCCTTGTTCTTCTTGGCTGCATAGTCTGCCTTAGCCGTAGCTTGGCGGTACATAATCTCGCATTTGATGCGCTTGAAAATCTTAGTAATCTTCATAATCGTATAATTAAAGTTGAAACTATATGATGGTTGCTGCCGAAACAGAAACCTTTTTTCTCATTACCCTAGTCTGATACAGAACCATCTTAGGCATTTTCATTTCATTGAAGCAGATATGGAGTCCAATAGCTCTTGTCATGAGCAAATCATCGTGCTTGCCATCAATGGCTCCGTATGCTCCATTCTTCTTGCGCTCGTAGGTAAGGAACTCGTTCAGGCATCGCTGGTCTCGTTCAACGTATAGATGCTCTCTGACTACCTGAACCAGTACAGAGATAACCATTGGCTTGGTTGCTACATTGGTATGGAATCCGTACTTGCGTGGAACACCTTCCTTAATGTCTGCTTCACTCTGTTTGCGTGCATAGAGATTGTCATATACATCCTTGATTTGATTCAGGATGAACTCAGACTGATCACCACCTTCCAAGATATGTTCCTTGTCTTTCGTCTCCAAGGTGTTGGATTCAATCACCAAGAGGGCATTATCATAGAACTTGGCTATCTGTGCTGCTTTCCAAGCCAGCAAGTCCATATCAATATGCCCATACCATTGGGCTACCACATACGGCTTGCCACCTTCCATCATCCAGTATCGGTCAAAGACACAGATAACAGACCAGTCAGCCTTACTACCTCTACCACCAATATCCACTACAACCAAATATCGGTTGGTCACCTTGCAATCGTCAAAGTACTCCGGCTTGCTCCATATCCACAACTGCCCAGTCTTGTCTTCCGTGAATCGCACGTTCTGTAGGCACTTCTTGCCCTTGTAACCATCACCATAAACATCACCGATAAACTTAGGTGATCGGCAACCTTTCTTGAACTGGTCAACCTTCTCCTCAGCAAATACCTTGGCTCCTGAGTGCTTGAATGCCTCAACTGGGTCAGATGGGAATCCGCTAGCCATATCTCCATGGTCTGTGAACTTCTTGCGCTCCACAATATACCAGTTGATGGCTTCCAAAGGTGCTCCCATCTGCCACAATTTCCAAAGGTATGTACCCGGCTCATCACGGTTAGACATTGTGTTGGTGTTGTTGCGGTTGTCGTATAACCATTTGGCAAACTCCTCCTTCTTTTTCTTGCTTTCAAAGTCAAGATGGTAGAGGTCGTAAATCTCAAACCAAGGAACGAAGAACGGCTCAAATACTGATTCACCTTTCTCTGCTGCCAGCCATTCCTGATGGAAGAAGTTGCCAGTACCATTGGCGGTTGACTCATATACAATCATGGTGTATGGTCTGTAGAGCACACCATTGGTTGCATTCTGAACAACTTGCTCAGGAGACTTGCCTTCTGTCTTCTCCCACAATCCTACCTCAGAACAATGGATGAGGTTGTAATCTTCACCATTGGCGGAAGTCGGATTCTGCATAGAACCTACCTTGATTTTGCAGAATCGCTGAGGAACCTTCTTCACGTTGCCGGATGTACCAAATCCTACAAACTTAGGCTCGTTCTCAGAATAGGCTTCTCCCATTTCGTGCAGGAACTTGGTCGGAAATTCCTTCAACGCTTCATCAAACATTCCTCGGATGGTTTCTGCCGTGTCCTTGACCTGAGCGATGATGAGCGAGTTGAGACCCTTCTGCCACATAATTTGCAGCCAAAGGAAGTACATCTGAATGACCGTTGAACCTCCCCATTGTCGGGCTTTCAGCAGGATGAGTCGGATAGGGCGGTTCTTCTTTCTTCTCTCTTCCAGCCACCTGAGCAGTCTGCGCTGCGGTCTTCTCAGCACAAAGCGGAAGGGGAGACCTCCACCTTTCGGCTTGATATAGATGAACATGGCGAAGAAGAAGAAGGGGTCGTGCTTCATCCTGATTCGGGTGAACTGCTCCACCAGTTGCTCCATTTCCTCTTCAAGGTTGTATGGCTCATCCATATCCGCATGCAGTTCCTCGATCACCGCCTTGCAGCTACCCAGTTCCAGCAGCATCTTGATGAGCGGAATCTTCTTCATGCTCATCGGGAGGTGCTGCTTCTGAATCGGGAAGTCAGGCAGGAAGAGCAGGAATCGCTTATCTCCACAACCCTCACCCTTGATCGGGCTGAAAGGAGTGTTGATTTCCTTGATGCGCTTCTCATTCTCAGTCAGGATGCTCAATACATGTTTGTCTAGTGCATCTGTCAGCTTGGTTCCTATGGCTACTTGTCTTGGCATATCGGAGAATTAAGATACCCCCACAACAGACCGACTACATAGCAATAGATGTGGATGCCCACTGCCATGCAAGGAATGAAAAATCCTACACATATATACGTGAGAATGATGATGTTGTATCTCACCTTCTTCTCTACGAATGGGGCGATATATCCCATATAGGCATATACGATACCGCTGAGACCGATGATGGGTACGCTAGAACTGGGGTAATAGCTTACGGCTATGAGATAGAACACCACCATATCTACGATGCCGCAAGGTCTGGCTTTCAGGCATTGGTGCAGCACCCAAATGTTGATGGCAGCATGGAAGACGTTCTGATGGAAGAACGGGTAGGTAAGTCGGTTCAGCATAGAGCAACCTTCATAGAGACCCATTCCATCATATCCAAGGAATGTGATACACATTATTATAATGTACCCAGCATAAAGCGCAATCTTTTCTTTCTTAATTCGTAACATCTTTCCTTCTCCTCCTTTCTCACCTTGTGAAGAATCACGTGTATGGATTTCGGAGAAAGATAGAAACTGGGAGCCTCCTGATTGCACACGTAACTAATGGCATCCAACTTGGTGATAGAAGGATGCTGCTTGGTATAAGCTATAAATCTGCGGTATATTTCCTGAAACATTTCTCTCTTGGTAGGGTTCATGTTATTCAAGGATTTCCCTTTGATCATCGTCAGAATAACATTGTAAGCCCTGATATCCGAGACCCAAAAACGCTTGCTTGAAGATTGCAGTAATCTCTGCTCAATCTCCAAGAGGCTGATATTGTCTCTTACTGATATGATTTCCTTGTAAGCTCTCAATATGTCAGCGTTTCGCTCTTGTGTAAAGTCACATCGTGATCCTTTATGTTTCATTTTCTTATGATGCAAAGTTACAAAAAAGTATTGAAACAACCAAATTATTCATATACGATTAATTAAAGTTAACGGATAAGATTAATTATAGGCGGAAAAGCATTACTTTTGGGCATTGATTTATAAATTAATACATATATATATGCCTGATAATACAAATACGGAACAGAATGCTGGTGCTGCTGCACAGCAAGCTACGAAGACCAAGAGAGACTTGGCTTTGGAGCGTTTGAAGACTCGTCACCCCGATACCGAGTATGCGGATGATGAAGCTATCTATGGTGCTATCAATGATGATTATGATGCCGATCAGAAGTCTTTGCAAGGTTACAAGGATAACGAGAAGGCGATGGCTGACTGGATGGGAAGTGACCCTGCAGCGGCTACCTTCCTGCAGGCGATGAAGGCTGGCAAGAGTCCTTATGCAGAATTGATTCGTACCCACGGAGAGGATGCTATCGACTACTACTCTGATCCTGATAATGCTGACGAGATTGCCAATGCTCAGTCTGAGTTCTTGAAGAATGCGTCTGATGGCAAGAAATTGCAGGAGGAGTATGACAAGAATATGCCAGCCAGCTATGCGGTCTTCGACAAGTTGGAGAAGAAGTATGGCGAGGAAGCGGTGAACGAAGCTATCGACCAGTGCTTCCAGACGATGAACAATGTGGTGAAAGGTATCTTCACAGAGGATATGATTACTGCATTCATCAAGGCAAAGAATCACGATACCGATGTAGCTGATGCTGCTCATGAAGGTGAGGTGCGTGGTAAGAACACCAAGCACATGAAGAACTTGGAACTGCGCAAGAAGGGCGATGGTACTGCCGACCTGGACTCAGCGAATGCCGAGACCAAGAAGACCGACAACCAGCCGGAATTTGGTGCGCTTGGCAGGGTTACCCGAAGAGGAAACATCTGGGAACGTGGAAACGAGAAGCGAACACGCATCCGATAAGATAGAGTTAGATTTATATAATGTTTAATTAATATTTAGGATAATGAAAGTAACAAAAAGTACATTTAATCGACTGTTCTCCATTTTTATTATGGTGATGGCAGTTATTTTTGGTGTCAATGGTCAGGTGCTGATGGCTGAGGCAACTCTCCCTGATGGCGGTACTTCTGAGAGTGGTCACCCTGCGGAAGCAGGCGGTGCTCCTGCTGCTGGCGAAGCTGGCAATGGTGGTGCGGCTCGTCAGAGTGAGGGTATCGCTAACGAAACCAAGGGTCGTGAGCACTTCAACGAGAAGGGTATTGAGTTTTACAACAATGACATCAACGAGAAGATTATCAAGATTCGCCCGATGGCAACACCAGTGGATCAGATTTCCCGTTATGCCACAACCAAGTCGGCAAGCTCCTTTGTTGTTGAGTATTGGAGTATCGGTACTCGTCCTATCCGAACCACAGTAAAAGAGAATACTGAGGCAAGTACTGGTACATCTATGGTATTGAAGGTAGAAGACCCTGAAATGTTTACGCTTGATGATACCATCCGAGTGGTTGGTGTGAAGGCTGTCACTAACTATAAGGGTGTCGCTTATTCAACCATTACTGATGCTCCTACTCCTGATTTGGTGCTCTGTGTGTGCGGTAAGGACACAGAAGGCTATCCTATCGTGTATGCCATTAATGGTAACATGGTCAGCAAACAGCCTATCGGTGTTCCTGCCTTGAAGCAGGGTCAGAAGTTGATTCGTATGGCAAAGAGCTGCGGTGAGCTGGATGTACAGACTGGTCGTTTCAACAACCTTCCTGATTCTGATATTCAGTACTGCCAGAACTTCATGATTCAGGTTGAGCAGAGTACCTTCAATAAGATTGCTGACAAGCGAGTGGATTGGGATTTCTCAGACATCGAGGAGGATAGCATCTATGATATGCGACTTGCCATGGAGGGTTCTTATCTCTTCGGTGATATGGCTTGCATCAAGCATACTACAAAGGATAATTCAGCTCAGTGGTTTACCAAGGGTATCTGGTGGATGGCTGGCAAGGATATTGAGGTAGGTCATATTGCTACTGCCGATGAGATCAAGAAGGGCTACACCAAGAATGAGCGAGTTATCACAGACTTGGAGCTGGTAGATATTTCCAAGGATATGTTTGTCGGTACTGGTATCGGCAACAAGCGCAAGGTGGTTATCGCTGGCTCAGACTTCGTCCGTGCATTCAGTAAGATTGATTCAGACAAGTTCCGCTTGAAGGACACCGTTGAGGTATGGAACTTGAAGTTCAAGAGTTGGGAGACAGATTTCGGTGAGGTATTGATGATTCACTCAGAGTTGTTCGACCTCTTCGGTATGAGTGACTGCGGCTTCGCTCTTGATCCTGAGTTCTTGGTGAAGCGAGTACACTTGTCTTGGACTCGTAACGTTCTCGACTTGAAGAAGGCTGGAATCCGTAACACCGATGCAGTAGTTATTCAGGAGGTTGCTTGTCTGTACTTGAAGTACCCTAAGGCACATGCTCGTATGCGACTTGCCAAGGTTCCTACATCTGAGGCAGAAGAGACCAAGGCTGCTGCTTAATGCAGGGCAAATTCGGCAAATTATTCATTAAATAGAGAGGGGTGTGGGCACTAGCCCCATCCCTTTTTTCATAACACATATATAATAAGGTATAATCATGTATAAGAAATATCAAGCTGGTACGGATTTGTCGTTCAGCGTTATGGTTGGTAACGAACGAGTGAGAGTTGTCTTCGAGGGCAAGACTATGGGTTGCAGTATCTATGGCACAAGAGACGAGAATTTGCAGAAGGCTATCGAGTCTCATTATTGGTTCAAAGACAAGTTCTTCTTGGTGGAAGCCGTTGACGAGAAGAAGGAAGCTGCCGAAGCCAAGAAGAGAGCGGCTGCCAAGACCAAGAAGAAGGCGGCTGAGGAGAAGAAGACCCATATCGTGACAGACTTTGAGGATGCCAGAGACTATCTGGCTGAGACCTTCGGTGTGAGCCGTTCGAAGTTGAAGACCAAGGAGGACATCTTGTCTATTGCCAAGGAAAAGGGTGTTGAACTAGAAGGACTTGAATAATGAAGAAGTATGCTGTATCTGATTTGGTGAAAGAAGTGAAGGTGCTCTTGGATAGAAACCAAGAGTCTTCCGGCTTGCTGACTCCCGATGATACTGATACGCTCTCTCAGGCAGAACTTATCAAGAGTAAAATCGTAGATGCAGCAAGTATCATTCTTTCTGATGCGCCAGTAGATATGGTGGATGGAATCAAGCTAGACAACATCAGAGTATCTTGGGCATCGAAGAACAATGCTTATGTCGGTACGGTCTATATGCCAGCCGATATGATCAGGCTGCTCAGTGTAAGAGCCAGCGACTGGAACCGCAATGCAGAAATCATCACCGAGAATGATGAAGCCTACAAGTATCAGGGCTGCAAATATGGAGTGAGGGGAAATCCTGACCGACCTATTGCGGCTATCATCCATACCAATGGCGGTAGATACCTAGAGCTATATACGAGCAAATCGAATAGCGTGACGGTTGACTTCACCTATGTGGCTCAGCCGGAAATCATCACGGAAAGCAGTGGTGCAGAGTATATCAATCTACAGAGCAACCTGAAAGGTGCTATCCTCTATATGGCTGGCTATCTTACTTGCGTGAGTATGGGAGATACCGATACTGCGGCTGGGTTATTGGGTGTAGCCAGAAAACTGGCGCATATTGTTGAACCAACAACATCGTAATCATGGCAAAGAAGAAAGAAAAAGCAAAGTTGTTGTCGCTGAGCAAGGTGGTGGACAGAGAGGAACTGGACAGCGTAAAAGCTTCCAAGAACCGATTCGACAAGCCATACGAGCGTGCCTTCTCCATCCTGCTGGAAGCACAACGATACTATAACAATATGGATAACTTCCGAAAGCGTAGGGAGAGAAACAAGCGGTACTGCTATGGAGACCAGTGGGGAGACCTCATTGAAATCGAGAATCGGTGCGGCTTTACCAAGCGTATCAAAGAGGAAGACTATATCCGTGAGCAGGGTAGTGAGCCGTTGAAGAACAACCTGATCCGAAGGCTGGTGAAGAATGTGCTGGGTGTGTATCGCTCCCAAAGCAAGGAACCTACCTGCAATGCGAGGGATAAGGATGAAAAGCGGTATGGCGAAACGATGAGTGTGGTGCTGCAATGCAACCGACAACTGAACCGAGAGACGGAAATGGATGCCCGAACGATGGAGGAGTTCCTGATCAGCGGTGCGGCTATCTATAAGAAAAAGTATGGATGGCGAAGGGGAAGGTTGGATTGCTGGACAGACTATGTGAATCCGAACAATTTCTTCATAGATAACAATATGAGGGATTTCCGTGGCTGGGATGTTAGCTGCTTGGGCGAGGTTCACGACATTACCATCGGCAATGTTCTGAGAGAATTTGCCAAAACTCCTGCCGAAGCAAGGAAGTTGAAGGAGATTTACCGACTGGCTGCTGACCGAGACTTCGTGATAGCTGACTGCACCCAGCGTTTCGGAGAGTTTGATCCGAAGACCATCGACTTCATGAATCCTGCCAATCCTTCACTCTGCCGAGTGATTGAGGTATGGCGCAAGGAGAGTAAGCCACGCTATCGCTGCCACGACTATAACAATGGTGACGATTTCAAGATTGACATTGAAGATTGTGATGAGATTGTAGATGCAGAGAATAGAGACAGAATAAGGAGAGGTATGGCTGCTGGCATGATGGAAGAGGATATTCCTCAGATAGAAGCCGAGTGGTTTATGGATGATTACTGGCACTTCTACTATCTTTCTCCTTTCGGTGATATTCTTAGAGAAGGTGAGACTCCTTATGCCCACGGAGAGCATCCATACTGCTTCAAGTTCTATCCGTTTATTGATGGCGAGATTCATAGCTTCGTGGAAGATGTGATTGACCAGCAGAGATATGTGAACAGGCTGATCACGATGTACGACTTCATTATGAGGGCGAGTGCCAAGGGTGTACTGCTCTGTCCTGAGGATTGTCTGCCGGATGATATGAGCTGGGATGATTTCTGTGACGAGTGGAGTAGATTCAACGGAGTGGTAAGATACAAGCCGAACAATAGCGGTCAGGTTCCTCAGCAAGTAGCCAATAACTCAACGAACATCGGTATCGGTGACTTGCTCAACTATCAGTTGAAGTTCTTCGAGGATATATCGGGTGTGAATGGTGCGCTGCAGGGTAAACCAGGAGTGTCGGGTACGAGTGGTTCACTCTATGCCCAGCAGACACAGAATGCCACCATGTCGCTGCTTGACATCTTGGAGAGTTTCAGCCAGTTTATCATTGATGGTGCTTACAAGACGGTGAAGAATATGCAGCAGTTCTATGATGTGGCTCGCAACTTCAACATCGTTGGCAGGGCAGGACAGATTGTTCGCTATGATCCGAAGAAGATTCGTGATGTAGAGTTTGACATCAATATCACCGAGAGTACGGCTACTCCTGTATATCGTCAGATGGCAAACGACTTCCTGATGCAGTTGTGGCAAGCTCAGGCTATCACCTTGGAGCAGTTGTTGCAGGTAGGTGATTTCCCATTCGGTGACGAACTTCTGCAGTCGGTATCATCCCAGCAGGAGGCAATCAAGAATGGCGAGACTCCACAAGGATTCTCTCCTCAACTGCAAGAGCAAGTGGATCAGGCATCCCAGAGCAATCCGAAGGCTCAGGCGATGCTGCAGCAGATGATGAGCGGTCAGGGTGTGCAGCCTAGCGAGCAGTATGCACCGCTTTCGGCATAGTGATTAGTTATTAATGTTTAGTGTTAAGATATGATAGCAGACAAGGAAAACGAAAAGAAATGGTATGGCAATGGCAAGGACAATGCCGACCAAGGCAGCAATGCCAACAAAGGTATTGCTACGGAGACCCAAGGCAGGGAAGACAATCCCGACCTTTACGAGAATGACGTACTGGGCAAGGTGGCGAAGCGCAAGAAGAACGACATCTGGTCGAGGGGTGGCGAGAAGAGAACTAAATTCAAGGACGAATAAAGAAAGGAGGTGTTTTATCGTAACTGTATTCTTCTGATATTCAGATGGCTACAGAAATCTTTGGGAGTTTATGGTGCTCAGCGCAAGATATATGTATCTTTGCAGCATCATAAACTCTTAATTTTTATATATTATGGATTTTGTAGATTTCGTTGATAAGTATCAGCAGGATATGACTCCTGAACAGATGTTGAGTATAGCCAAGGCTATGGGTAAGTATCTCTCATATAAGTTGAGCGATGTAGAGGTACATCATCTTTGTGCGATGGTGTATGGTGTATTAAGCGAAGGGCATTTTGACAAGCACTTTGCTGATGATGCCATCAAGAAAATGTGGTACGAGGATGAGGATGGAACCAAGCACATGGCTCCTTTCTTTACGGACGAGGAGATAAAGGAAGCCTTTGACCAGCATAAGGATGATATTTCCGACTACAACATCTTTGACTTGGCGGTTACGATGAATCTGCTCAGAAGCGACCATCATAAGCTGCTGAAACAATATAGCAAGGATGAGGAGGAATTGAAGGAAATGGTGGTGATGATGGCTATTGAATACCTTCAAGACCCTGACTGCTTGCATCCTACAAGCAAGATATGGCACAACATTAACGGATAAGATAATAGTTACGGGAACATATCTTATCTTTGCATATTATTAATAATATATAAAGATAAGATATGACTCCAAACGTGCGTGAAGGTTTGCAATATGGTGCAGCTATTGGAATGTTAGCGAGTGGTGTTGTCCTCACCTTCCTATCATTCTTTCTCAATAATTATGTAGTTTCGGATGGTGTACTCTGGTACGTCAGCCAGACGTTGGTTTACTCTGGAGCGATATTCGGGGTAAACGTTTATTTTAAGACTAAGTTGGGCAACTTTGAGAGTATGGTGAAGAACGAACTCGCAAATATGCAGAAACAACAAGTGAAGGAGGGCAAGTAACTATGAAGGTAACAAGAAAACAGATTTTAGAGATTATGCCAAATGCCAAGGATAAGGTGGATGCTTTCTTGCCTTACATCAACGGCTATGCCGAGGTTTTCCATATTGATACACCGAAGCGAATGGCACATTTCTTGGCTCAGATAGCCCACGAAACCAGCGAGCTGAGATATACCAAGGAGGTGGGCAACAAGGCTTACTTCCACAAGTATGATGAGGGCAAGTTGAAGAATATGCTAGGCAACCTGAAAGATGGCGATGGCTACAAGTATAGGGGCAGGGGCTTGATTCAGATTACGGGCAGAGCCAACTATCAGGCTTACCAGAAGAGCAAGTACTGCAGAGGTGACATCATGGAGCATCCCGAACTGCTGGAGCAGCCATTGGGTGCAACCAAGAGTGCGATGTGGTGGTGGTGGAAGCACGGCTTGAATGAGCTGGCTGATAGTGATAGCTTCCTAGCAATCACCAAGACCATCAATGGCGGCACCTACGGCTTGGAGCACAGACGAACATTCTTGAAGAGAGCTAAGGCTGCATTAAAAGTATAGGCTTATGAAGAAGTGGTATGATTCAGATGTATGGCAGTTGCTGATCTACATTTTGGCTATGCTGCTGGTAGCATTTCTTATGTCGGGATGTAAGACTTCCTACGTCCCGATGGAGAAATTCGTATATCGTGACGTAGTAAAATGCGATACCCTGCACACTTCTGACAGCATTTTCGTGCACGATTCGGTATCAAGTTCACAGAAGGGAGATACCCTGTTCGTTGACCGATGGCACAAGAAGGTGGTTATGAAGACCCAGTATAAGGTAAGGGTGGATTCCTTCATCCGAAGAGACTCCATCCCAGTACCCTATCCAGTAGAGAAGCAGCTATCCAAGTGGGAGCAGTTTCAGTTGAAGTATGCGATGTGGTCGATGGGAGCGATGTGCGCCCTGCTCATCATTTTAGGTTTAATCATCTATAGGAAACACAAGAATGGCAAATTTATCAATTTCAATTACAAAAAGTAGCATCTATGAGGAGGTGGCGAAGACTACCGCTTACATCGGTGGCAAGAACTTGGATGCAAACGGCAAGAGTCTGTATGATCAAGTGTTTGTGACGGATGCAGATAGGGAAATGCTGGAAGGCTTTTGGAATGATGCCATCAATGACGTTTCCGTAGCCTTGGAGAGCGTTCTTGCTACAGAGAAGAGTGATTCGGGAGAAGAGGAAATCTTCGGACTGAGAGTAAGCTCTCTTTTTAAGGAGTCATTGGTGAAGACTTTGGAAACTACAGCTTTCAGCTATGTAGTAAATAAGATTGTAGCAGATTGGTGCTTAGTAGTTTCTAGGGATAAGGCAGAAGATTATCTCAGCAAGGCAAACGCTTTGCTGGTGAAGATGGATGCCATTCTCTATATGCGTAAAAGACCAACAAGATAGGATGGTAGGATATGAAACATTGCAATAAGGGATATAAAGTGATGATAGAGTTGGAAAAGAAGGAGTTGATATACGACATCAAGAATACGGCTTTTTCTTTTTCTGACTCTTATGCCAGTCAGAAAGATATGGATGCCAAGCAGTTGAAAAATGTGTTTGACGTATCTGAGGAAGGCAACCGTGATAAACTGGCTAGAATATTGGATTCAGCCGTAGAGGATTGCAGGGAAATGCTTTTCCGCTTTACCAAGGTAGAAATGTATTGTGGCGGCTTTGACTCGAACGAGTGGGCAGAGTGCATCGGTTCTCCTACCAATGAGGAGGAAGCCTACTATCTGGCTCTGAGAATGCCAAAGGGATTCTCTTCTACGAGTGTACATACCATGACCGTGTATATTCACGACTATATCGTGAATCAGGCATTATACGAATGGTTGATGGTGGTCTATCCCGAAGGTGCAGACAGATTCTGGGCACTGGCGGAAGAGAAGAAGGAAAAAATAAAGAATGCAAGTAATCGCTCTGCTGTAAGGGCGAGAATCAGGCTTCATCCTTTCTAGACTTATGGTTAACGAAAAAGCAAGGGCAGCTATCTTCACAGACGGCTGCCCTTTTTGTTTTAATATAAATTTATGTTTATGAAGAAAAACTTATCTAAGCTTGTTTTGCAGTCGGGCAACAAACTCTGTTCCTACGCTATGAATGGATTCATCGTAGCTGAGACTGCCCATTACCGCAAAGCGGAAATACTTGTAAGGTGATCCTGCCATACCAGCAAGAAGCTGGTTGACGGAAGAATGAATGTAGAACCAGTTGAAAAGGTCGTTGCTTCCATAGAGCACCACACCCACCTTACCTTTTGCAGCGTTGCGGAAATAACCACGGATGATACTCTTGAACATTGTCTTGTGGATATTCTCCTGACCGAGAGTCAACGGACGTGTACAGAAGAAATAGGAAACGCTTCCCGATGGCTCCTTGACATATACGTCAACAATCTTTCCGCTCTGATTGATGGCATAAGACTCAGGGTAAGAGTTGACGGTGGAACGGAACACGTTGTGCATCGTTCCCCACATTCTGCTCTTCAAGGAATACACATACGCATAGGTGTAGTCGGGTCTGAACACGATGATGCGGTTATCGTAATAATCATAGATCAGACTTGCCTTCTGCAGGAATGTTCTGAATCGGATATATTGGGTATCAGATTCAGGAATGCCACCAAGGGCAAGCAGCTTCTTCTGATAGTCGTTTTTGAATATCTGGGTGAAGACAAACGGATAACCATCAAGCACATCTGTGATACACTCGGAATCCCTGCCTCGCTGCATCATGATTCCTCGTTCCGTAGGGAACAGAACGGCATCATCAATCTGCAAGATACCCTTAGGGTTGGAGCAAATATCTCTGTTGGCTGGCTGTCGGGCATCGTAGGTTCCTTCCTGATTGGTCATTAACACCCATACTCCTTCATCTGTGAAAGCATAGAGAGGAGCTTCGCCAAACTGACCCTCGCTGATTGGTCGGGTATTGGCGGTAAGCGCATTGATAATGGATGATCCAACCTGAACCGAGTTCTTGGCAGGGAACACCATCGGATTCTCGGCTTCGCTGACCTTGACTACATTAGGCTGCTGAGAGACATACTTCTGATTGTCGGTCTTGCTTAATGCAGCATTATATTCGGCTTCCGTAATCTCGGTGAAGTCTCCCGTATCAATCGGTGTAGAATCCCAAGTATATTCAGAAGGGATAATGACTCCACTTCCGCTACCAAAGTTTCCTCCACTGGTTTCGCTTGCTTTAGTGCTGCCACCTCCAAAGTCTCCACCAGAAGAACCGCTCTTGATGAGCTTATGGCGATATACTTGCATAAAGGCTGGAAGTCCGGCATCATCGTGATAACGATACATATAATCAGACAACTCTGAACTTTCTGTTTCTGTTGGTGCATCTGTTCTTCCTCCAAATCCCTCGTTGTTCAAAGTATTTGAAGTCTGTCTATCTGCTGCAACTGGTGTCGAGCGGTTCTTACTGATGTTGATATAGTAAGACATTCCGAACGTCTCGGAAGGTTTCAGCTTAACTTTCTTTGAGTAGTATTTGCTGTATTTAGGGAGATAGAAGTAAATGGTCATAGCCGTAGCAAGAGTGCTAGGATATGCCAAGATAGGGCTGAGAGGGTATTGCAGCTTTCCCTTGTAGTAAATATCTCTCTTGATACTATTATCGCTGATGCTGACCTGATATACTGCATCACAGATGTAATCGGTAGAGAGTGTTTTATTGGGGGCAAGATCAGTGTACTCATTCAGGTACATCTGATTATTCGAGACTTTCCGGCTGGAGAAAATATTCGTATCGAAAGCATTGAAGATGGTCTTCTTTACGTTTCCGATATGCAAGCGGTTGTTGTATGTAATGGAACATTGACCGCCAAATGAGCTTCTCTGAAAGTCTGCAAGAGAAATACTTTCCTCGGTCTCCAATACTCGTTTGAGAGGAATAGCTGTGCCGAATTTATCCTTGCTGATGCTTGTGCTCAGATAGAAAGATTTCTTCTCGAAAGACTGATATACATCTTCCTCTGACAGATATTGAAAAGCATCGCAATTAACTCCTGATGCCATTTTGTCGTTCCAAAGGTAGCACTTATATCGTGATATACCTTTGGTTTGTTTCTCCGTATCAATAAATGATTCCGGCTGGGAAAGATAAACATCTACACCGCTGATGAGGTCTTCAAGACCTTCGGGTATATCCATATTGATAACGATGGAGTGAGTATGAAGGCTTGTGCTAGTACCAACAGCCTTTTTCTCCTGATACCAGATAAACTTGTTGAATGTTGTTTCAGGTGCAAGAATGAATGGATTTGATATATTGATGTATGATACACCATCATATAGACGGATGGCGATTACACCAAAAACGGTATATTTGAAATACTCCGTGCCATTCTCCTCCAACTGCTTATTGATCAGCGCATCCAAAGCATTGAAAATGATGGATGCACCTTTAAGAGAAGTATCTGTTCTATTGGAATAATACTTGTTTGACACAAAAGCGGAATCCCAATCATCACCAAGATTAACGGAAGCATTGCATACAACCGACTTTGTATTTGAGATAATTGCACTATAGTTAATGGCAGATAAGTCGAAACTAGTGTAATCGCTTCCGTTCCAATAGGCATACTTGGTGTTTTCCTCTCCCACAAAGCACAAGATATTTCCGATGGCACTTACGGCATTGACTTGGAAATTGCCAAGACTGATGGTGTTCTCACTTCCGTTTCCACCTTTCTCTGTCCAATACCAAGTATTGCCATTACGGATGATGTAGTGGGAGTGAATGGTATTATTGTGAGCAACCTTGTGAATCAGTTCGATGCTGGTTCCATCAGGTATGGTGATGGCAGAATCAACCACCACTGGCTGGTGGATAGGGTGGAGTGCTCCATCCTCGTTGATGAGGTTCAGGCAAGTTCCCGACTCACCCTCCTGACTTTCGTGGTCGGAAGGCGAGTGGGAAAGACCTTGAAATAATACTTCTTTAATCATATTTGTATTGTTATGTGTTTGGACGGATGATCTCGTAGTATGGCTCGCCATTTTTGTTCTTACGAGGAATGCAGGTCAGGCGCACCATCTTGTTGAGTGGGAGATTGTAATCATCAAGGATGGCTGTAACCGATGGACGTTCGCTTCGGAAACCAATCTTCTTGTGCTCCTGATTGTACTGGAGCGGACAGAAGATAGTCTGAGACTTGCGAAGTTCCTCCCAGTCCTCTCTCAGGCAGAATCCGTATGTTCCTCTGCTGGAGATACGGAAGACGAAGATGGAGCTATCTGTGCGCTCTATCTGCATAATATGGTTGTAGATGCCCTGCGAGAGAGTAACAGAATTGGCTCTACCATCAAGCACTACGAAATTCTTTCGATGCAGGAAACCTTGAATGTTCCGGCACTTGTCTTTAATATAACTGAATATCATTTTGCAAATATACGAAGTTTTGGTTAGAAAAGATTATTATCCGTTTACTTTTGCCTTCTTCTTGTTGTACTGGCGAAGGCGAAGCTTGGCATTCTCTGCTCTGAGACAACCGCAAGACTGGGTCACTCCTCGGAGCAAATTGCAGGATAGGACAGAAACACCTCTGCCACAATCACACTTGCATATCCAATAAACACCATTCTTACTGGATTTGCCGGAGCGGCAGCAGACATAAAGTCTGCCAAACCGCTTTCCTTTCAGGTCAATCAACTTTCCCATACCTTATTTCTTGCTAAGTTCCTTTGCCTCTTCAAGAGATAATGGCTTACCGCCAAGAGGTATGCGGAAGTCGAACTTGGAACGGAAGGAGTAGTAGCAGACGAAATCGAAGCTCTCCTTCATTCTCTCGTCAGTGGTGATGTATTTCTGATAAGCGATAACATCATCTTCTGAGCGATAGATGGTAGAGTTAACGAAGTAGTTGCTGGTTCCCTTATTGGCAATGACTGCGATATAGAACTTCTTGCCAAGGATGCGCTCTGTGATGCGCTGAATAATTGAGATTTTCTTTGTATTCATATATTAAATTTGATTAATTATTAAGAAGAATGCAGATAGGCTGCACTCTTTTTACTATTCGATTCCACAAGATACGATACCATCTTCTTTGTTGATTCCTCGGAAGTGCTCGCATCGCTGGCAAGCAAGGCTACCAACCATCAGGATTTCATTTGTGTACTTGCCTTTAATGCCGAATGGGCAGGGTGTGGTGTACTCGAAGTGCCCACCGACAAACTCGTTGACGTTATATTTTGGATATTTCATATACTATCTACACACAATAAATTAAGTTTTTTATATTCTCTTCTGATTATTTCATAGGAAGAATAAGTACTTCTTCCACATGACTTCTGCTCTGGGCAGAATCCTCTGTATATACACTGAGGAACGCAAGCGGATGCGAGGTAAGGCTCAATACGAACCAACTCGTCAAGTACCTTATACCAAATCTCTCTCGTCTCTCTTGCAGCCTTACTGCATAGTCTCAGCTTCGAGATATTGATGATCTCCTGAGCGTTGAGGGATAGCTGCAAGTTGACCAAATCATCCTGACGCATATCGTGGCGAGATACCTTGGAGCCCGTAATATCCGGTCGGGAGGTTGAAACGAATGGCTGAGCGTGAACGTGGCGAACAAAATGGTTGCTCACCCAGTATGGTATGCCATACATCTTAATATCGAACTCCAGCAATCTCAGTGGCGAGTGCTCGCTGAGAATCATCTGTTTCTTGAACTCATCGCTAGGCTCCTTACCCAGCGGTTCTTTTCGTTGTGTGAAGCGAGCAGCATCCACCACTCGTTCCCAATCTGTAACTTTTGCAATTTCTATTTTCATAACTATTTTTATTTTAGTTTCTGACCTTTCTTCTATCTGATCCGGCAGCTTTCTCCTTATCCCATTCAGCGATAGCTTCAGACAAATACTTATCCATAGCCTTAGTTAATCTTTCCATGACTATTCCTCTTTACTCGCCTGATCACCAAGAATATCCTTGATTTTCTTTTCGATGAACTCATTAGAAGTGAGTTTCTTAATAAGTTCATCTATATCAGGTAACTCTGCATCAACTCCGACTTCCTGATTTTTGGCGGAAACATATTCCTTTAGTGCTTTCATCCAAGAACTATTAGCCATGTCTGCCAACGAATCTTTTTTGCTCTCGTAGGCTTTCTTCAATTCTCCATTATCACGGAAATATCTGAGCACTTCCGTTAATGCAACAATGAAGTTCTTGTCTATCATCGGGTTGCTCTTCGCCTCTTCCAGTTTAAGCATCAGGAAGAGTAATGATGAATGTAAATCTGTTTTATCCATAATTATTCTTCGTTACATAAAGTTTCTACTACCTTTGTTCTTATGGTTTTTGTTGCAGGGTCATATTCGTCATGGCGAGCCTTTACCTCGCCTTTTTTGTTGGTAAAATAAACCACTCTGCCACCATCATAAAAACGATATACGGTTATACCATCCGCAACAAACAGTTTCTCTACTTTAATTTCATTAATAGAGTCTGATTTTGGAACATTAATTCCTTTGTTCTCGTTGCAAGAAACGAGCAGGAATATAACCGATACAAATAATAATATAATCTTCTTCATACGCTATTTCTTTTTATCGAATTTATTGCCAATAACGACCATATCTTCAGAAGAGTAATGAACTAATAAACCTTGCCCAAAGCAGAAAGCTTTACTATCCCAATTAATATCACCTATTCTTTCCGCATTGTTATCTTTGTGCTTAACTATATCCCCCTCATAGATAGATGTTCCATTCTTGTCTTTCAGACCTGTGAATTGGCAGACCGTTAAAGGGTCAACCTGATGTGCCTTGTTTCTATTAAGCATTGATTCACTCTGCTTATCCTCGATGATGTAAGTGTTATCACATTCAGCATAGAAGTAACCTTCAACCCACTTGCCATTGTCAAGACGTTTTGCCTTAAACTTAATATTTTCTATTTTCATAAGCTATTTTTCTAAACTTGTACTATTATCTTTACACTAGACTTAAACCAATTTAAGCCATAAGAATTAAGTAGAGATTGTAATCGGCTCTCAATTTCCCAAGGAGTACATAAAGGCTCTGTTCTGTAAGTAGAACCATTTATAGTATATTCTATACATTTTTGTGTAACCATAACTATTCTCCTTTAAGTTCTACTGGCTCATCGTTCCAAGTAAGTTCTCTTCCGATGAGTTTCCTGATGCTACCTTGTGGTATTTCTATGCATTTGCAAGAACCATAATCGTCTCTCCAGCTATATGCAGATCTGTGAGGCTCTGTTTCAAATATAAGTTCTGTACCAAAACTATTAACACATACCCAAGCCATAACTATTCCTCAACTTTTAATACCAAATGGAGTACCGTCTGCAAAGGTGTTGTCTTGGTAGCTGTTTTTTGATGCCAGCGAGATGGAGCTACCATCGGGATCTGCCAAGCCTACATAGTAGTCATCAACATAAACGATATTGAAATAACCTTCTTTGCATTTTATCCACCCGAAAGGCTGATGTTTGAGCATTTCAGCCCAACACTCTTCTGCGTTGGCAAAAGGGCGGTACTTTGGCTCTGGCTTGATGCGATACTCTGTATTATTCCAGTACTCAATCTCCTTCATTTCCGTCCAATCATTCGGAGTATCCTTTCTTTTTAATGTACTTGGGTCTGTTCTAGTTTCTATCACCTTTCCTTCAGCATAAGCTTGCAGAATAGGATAAAATTCTTTAGCTTGATTTCTGTCCATAATCAATCCTCCAACTCTTTAAGTGCATCATGTAAATTAACAATCGCTTTTTTAAGTTCTTTCTGTCTGTCTTCTATTACCTCTGTCTTTTCATCAAAGATAGCAGAACAGGCATATACAGAAGCTACTTGCATTTTAGCATACTGTATTTTCTTGATAGCTTTTTCTTTGTTCATTGCTTATCCTCCTTTGCGTTACACGTTGCTTGGTCTCCTTCATAGTAAGGAGCACCGACTTTAGGTAATATCTGAGTGTTTCTATTACAGGAACATTGTACTACCCAAGGTGCGTTTACCTTTCCACATCTAGGGCATATCCATCCTTCTTGTGCCATATTGCATTTAACTTTACTTATTATTTATCCTTATTTAATTTAAACTGCCTTGATAAAAATGAATCATTCTTTATCAAGTTGACAATTTCTTCTTCTGTATGAATGCCTTTCCAAAACAATTCGGTATGATCTCCAACTCTGTCTTCGTCTACAGAGAACGGAACACCATAATTTGTATAAACCTCTCCGTGATGTTTGATAACGTGGCGACCAGGATTTTTTCGGATATTATTTATCCAAGCTTCATTATCGCATTCGCACCATATCTCATACTCTGCTCCTGTCAGCGTTTTGTCAATGCCAATAGGATAATGACCGGAACCCCCTTTCGTTCCAAAGTAAATAATCTCTGCCATATTCTCTTCTTTTTACCCTCTCCCTGTTGCCAAGGAGAGGGTGGTGATGTTACTTGCCTTTTGATTTGCATAATGAAGGCGATTTACAAAATGAGTATGAATCTGCCTCTATAATACGAGCTTCTAATGAGCTTAAATATATACCCATGCCGACTTTCTGTTGTATTGCTAACTGATACTGATAGTCTCCTACCTTTTCACGGAAATCATCCTTCTGTAAAGCGGTATTTAGCTTTCCTAATTTGTCACTCAACTCATTATACTCAATACGGAGTCTATCCATGAAATTCTCGAAAGGCTTGTATGCTTCATCAAACACACTCTTAGGAGACCAAGACTTATATCCGTCCTTGTACTCTACCAAGTAACCATCTTCCTCAACGGTTGCTGGCTTAATTTCTCTACCAAGCACCTTCTGTGCTTCTGTCATAGTCATAGGCTCTGCCATAATGACCTTTGTTCCAATGTACTTTTTCATATTACTTATATTTATATCCCATAAGGGATGGTTAGTTACTAAAGCTCATCAAACTCTTTTTGCAATCTCTGTTTTGTTTCATTCAGAAGTTGCTTGAATTTAGTCTCAAATTCCTTATCACACTGTGATAGCCCCCAAAGGGCATCAGCAAGTTTACCATTGTATGAATTTGAAGACATAGCTAAGAGTTCATCTGCTTTCGGAATCAAACTCTTGGCTAAGATATTTGCTCTTTCTAATTTGTCTATATTCATATTACTATTTATTTATGCCCGAAGGCGTTAAACAATCAATTCATTAAATTTTCAACCACATTTGACAGCTTCCTTGCTTTGTCTTGCAAGAACTTAGGAAGATTGTCGAAATCAGAATGCTTTAATCTTACGATACACAATATACCTTTTGCTATCAGTATTGATAGAATAAACAATAATACAGCCATTGCGTATATAGGAAACTTTATAATTGCTATTATTCTTTTCATACTTACACCTCCATTTCTGAGTTGATATTCAAGCCAAAGAGAAGGTGCTGCAACTGATCCTTAACTTCTTTAAAGATTACATTCTTGTGGTCTGAACGCTTTGATTCTCTACACTCAAAAATATCGTCTCCTTCATTGTTTTTGTATGGGTCATTACATGTATGATTCATATCGGAAGAAAAAAACAACCATCACAACCCTCCTGCTCCACGGCTTCAATAGTAACTTTTTCTCCAACTTTAAGCTCTTTCATTGTTTGCCTCCTTTCTGCAAATCATCAAGGTAAAGCCACTTAGAACACCATCCTCCTTCATCGCAAATCATCTTCCAAGTATCCTCATCATATCCATCTTTCCCTGTATTACACAAGTCGTAATATTCATCATTATCTAATTCTCTTTCACCGACAGAATATGATTCGAACCACATAAGAACAGATTTATTCTTTTCTTTTGGTACTTCTTCGCCGTCATGCCACAAATCTTTCAAGAACTCCTTGATAGCCCACTTAGCACCATCTTTAAACAACTCAGCGCCAAATTCTTGGCAGAAGTGATGCTGACCGTCAACCTCTGTGTCTTCATTATAAGACATTATAGGCAAGTCTTGCTCATACAAGTCTGCTGCTCCTTGTGCAGCTTCTTCTATTTTCTTATCGTCTATCATAACTTACTTCTCCTTTAAACGTTCTATTAATTTATCTGCGATTTTGATGGCAGAATTAACAATACTGTCATACGTAGAGTTAGGACGTTGCACAAGACCTGCTGCAACATCTTTTGCTATCTCATATCTTCTCTGCTCCCAAATGGTTTCTTCGTTGTCATTATTCTGTGTAAAGCTTGAACAAAGTATTACATCCTCCTCATTTTGTTTGGGTCTTTTGCTACAAAAAAAATATCTGGAGCAGTAACTACATAATCCTTTCATCCTTCACCTCCTTTCCAATCATCAGTCGTTCCTAGTAGATGTGCTGTCTCTTCGTTGTAAGGGATACAATACATCCATAAATCTCCTACACATAAATACTTACCACTCTGCGTGTAATCAATTTCTTTTCGTGTAAGACGAGCAAAGAAATCAGCTTCCCAAGTATCATCCTTAGAATTTCGACAAAGCACCTTATCAAATGGTTTTAGCTCAACCTTTGGCTTCAAATCCACAATCTGTTTCTTCTCAGCATCCCAAGTCTTGCCTTTCTTTGCGAGAGCATCAAAGAGTTGCTGCTTCTCGGAGTCTGTTGCTGAGCGGAGGCTATAATGAACTTTTGTATTACAATATTCAGCTACAGCAAATTTATCGTCAGCATTATAGAAAGCATAGTAAAAGGCTCTTTCGTCTCCATCTTTATATTCACCTTTTAAGATGAAAATACAATTTGCAAAAAGTTTAATTCCTTTCATAAACACAATATTCCCATCCTTGAACTCAGGCTGAGTCTTCTCAATCTCCAAGGTTTCACGATTAAGTTTTCCGCCCAATCGCTCCTCGATGGTGCTGATGTAGGTCTGAGCATCACTTTCTTTCGCTTTGCTAAATAAAGAAGTTTGCATGTAGCCATCATTCTCTTCGTATCTTTCTGTACTATTTTCGTATTCCAAAAGATAATGCTTACCATGAAACGTTTTGTAGGTATCATCATCAAAACCTTCAAAGATAATATGTACATTTCCTTCTTTGTGAACAAGAATATCTCCCTTCTTCCAAGCGAATTTATTCCAATCTCGCATTTCCTTAGAAGGTAGGAGAATCTGTAAGCCATTAAGTCCTCCTCTTACTGTACCAAATTCGGAATAGCCACGAAGGCAAGTAGTATTATTATCAGTCTCATTCGTACACCAAACTACTGTTCCTGTATCTGTAGTACAGATGGTATCTAACTCTACATCTATATTATATAACAAGTCATATAACTTAGTTTCTTGCGGCTTATCCTTTAGGATAGCCGCTACATTTATCTTTGTCTCCATATTACTTTACTCTTATGAATTGAACATTCTTTCCGTCTTTTCGCTCGATACGAGCACACTTGATTCGCTCACAAACATCCGCATTAATATTGCTTGCAATCTCGTAGAAAAAACAATTATCACAACCTTCGTGTTCAACTACCTTTAACACGACTTCTGCTCCAATAGGTAAATCTTCCATATGCTTAATTTCTCATTACGTGACACTTAACAACCTTGTTGACCATATTTGGCTGCTGCTTTTTAAAACTTTCTATAAACTCTCTTTCCATTTTCTCTGGGAAGATGGGCTTGGTGGGTTTCGGGATTGTCAGGATGGCAAGAATCTTGCTGCCATCCGACAATTCTATGAGACACCTTCTACTCATTTGTTCTATTCCAAACATACGGCTGTCCTCCTAGTATTTATATCCGTGAAGATACGGACGAGTTTCGTTATACTTCATTTTCAGCCTGATCTGCTCTTTCAGGTCGATGTTGTTGCTATGGGCAATCGCAAAGATGTCCATCAGAAGCTCCTGAAGGTATTTTGCGAGATACCAGCTTGGTGAACTATCCAAGTCCAAGACTCCCATCTTTTCGATGATGCGGTATAGGTCTCCGGCTAAATCAAATCCGAAGATATAACGTGCCAGCTTATACTCACCTATGAGGTCTTCATCTTCTGATAGCTCGATTTTGTCTCCATCCATGATCCAACCCAAGAGTGAGAGGATGCGAATGGCGATGTCGGCAAACTCAGACTCTACCGTACCATCCAGCGTGTTCTTGTAGGCGGTAGGCATATCCCAGCTCGTTTTAATCATGCTCTCGTAGTCTTCGATGGAGCCGTGTCTGTCTTTTCTGTCGGCTTGCAATACCTCGCTCATTTCCACGATGATGAACATCAGAAGAAATGCGGTATTAACATCCTTTGGGTAGAAGCCCTTATTCTTGGCAGACTCGTAAGCTTGCTTTGATAATACTTCCAGTTCCTCCTTTAAAATGATTTTTAATTCTTTTTCCATATTGATTTGATTATTGTTTTCTGATAGTGAATGCCATATCATTGAGGGTCTTGCACCAGTTTATCCTGCCTTCTCTGACTAACTCATTGAGGGATTGATAAGGCTTGTGGAATCCCCGATTGATAATCTCTGTGGTTCTGACGTGAGGAGGCACGATGTGAGCGGCTTCTCTCTTGTCTTGAATCTCAGCGATGATGGCTAGGATTTGTTCTTTCTCTGTCTTCATTTGGTGAAGGTAAGAATGAGACGTTGGTTACTTCGGACTGGAACATTAATTGTTCACACATTCCGTTCAAGTCTTTTTGATACCACAAGCCATCGTACATCGTTCCGATGATTGGATTTCCTTTGTACCAGAGTACCATGGTCTTGTGAGTAAAGAGGGCTTTATGCGCCTTACTGATGCGCTTGCCTACCTTAATATATCCGAAAATATCCATAAGCTAGAAGAGTGATAGCTGACCAGTCTTGTCGTGGTAGTGATTACCCGAAGGGAAAATCAGTTCCTCGAACATAGCGGTCAGGCAGTTGGTGACTATTGAGTTTCCTGCGAGGGCATAGAGCTTGCTCTTGCAGATGATGCTGGCTCCCGACTTCTCCTTGCTCAGGAGCTTGTCTATGTCGGCTTCGTGTACACCCATCAGCCGGAAGCAGTCTCTAGGAGTGTACTTCCTGATTTGGATTGAGTATTTCTTGCCGTTGGGAGCCGTATGAATGATTTGTTTGTTCATAACTGTAACAAATGTCATGTTTGATTTATCTATGGTTGTCTTGATGGTGGGGCTGATGCCTTTGAGAACCATCTGGTTGTAGAGATCTAAGATTTATCCACCCATATCAGGCTTCACCTTCCCCGAAAGGAGCAGGGATTTCATTCGCTTTCCTCCTGTTATCATACTCGATTGATGATTAAGAATAGTGGAATATTGTTTCCTCCGTTTCCCATTACAGAATTGAGAGTAGGGGAGATTCCTTTAACGGAATAAACACGATTCTGTTGCTCAAATCTCTCAGGTCTGTTAAGACTTACCAGCTTTATAATTTTGTCGCACATTATAATTTCTTGATGATTAAGACTCCACCCTTTGGATAATGACCAGTATCTAGCATATTCATTACGCTGGTCTTTGAAAAACTGGAGGTGACAGCAACAGAGCAACCATCAGCCGTTTTGGGTATTGAAATCTTCGGGGTAGAGCTTTTGGATGGATTCATTGATGTCTGCTTTGGTGAGATACTTTTCTAGAAGGGGCTGGGAGAGGTAATACTCAGGAGATACATCATCTTCCAAGATGTCCTCAACCGTTGTCTCCAGCTTGATAGGAGAGGGGAAGTGATACTCTGGGTTCGGATCATCCTCGGTGCGGAGAATGGAAATGACAAAGATACGCTCACGATTCTGTGGGATTCCGTAATCTTTGGCATTCAGAACCTTGTAGAAGGAAGTGTAACCGAAGGAGTCTAGGTCTGCGAGATATTGGAAGAAGTACTTCCTCATCTTCTTGGTGAGCAGACCTTTCACATTCTCCAGCATCACATATTTAGGATGCTTGGCTTCCAACATTCTCCTTTCTTGGAAAATCAGGGAAGAACGTGTACCGCTACCTTCTTCTGCTCCCTTGCGAAGTCCTGCGTTTGAGAAGTCTTGGCAGGGAGAAGACCAGGATATGAAATCAAAGTCGGGAACCTCATTCCAGTCTATCCTCGTCACATCACCATAGTTAGTGATGTCTCTTCCGTGCAGGAGCCCATAAGCTTGGATGGCAGATGCTTCTATCTCGGAATAGCCCACTACCTTGAAGTCGAACTCATGGTGCTTCTCTTTGAGGTACTTGAAGGCTAGGCTCTGACTGCCATAGCCAGCGAAGGCTTCAAAGATTCTGAGCGGATGCTGCTTGTTGTATTTGCTGATTTGTATCATAGAGTTAATGATGTTATGGATTCCATTGGATGCCCAAGCGTTCCAAGGTTCCGTTGTCACGATATATCTCCAACTGCTTACGGCAGAAGCTTTGAGGATTGTTGTGAAGAACCTGAATCATACCATAGATACGCTGGCGAAGAGCGTGGTTCTTGGCATCTTCCGTGTTCTGTTCCTGTTCTACCTTTGTCTTGGCGATAAGCTGACTGATTTCTGATTCAGACTCATTGGTTGAAACTGGTGGTGGAGTGCCACCGATGATCTCGTCTTCCCAAGCTCTCTGGTTGAGGAAGGTCTGAAAGTTCTTGCGATATTTTTTATCCTCGGTTGCAATCACATATAATGGGATGTACTCGATAGCAGCCTTGCGGTCTTTCTGACTCATTGAGTTCCATTTCTTTTCCAGCTTCTCCTTGCAGCCCACCTTCTTCTGATATAAATCCCAAGCTCTCGCAAAGGTATATTCATCTTTGACTTGCTTGGGTGGGGCAGTAACCTTGTAGCCGTTCTCCTCTAGGAGCAGGATGGCTTGTTTGATTTCGTCTGTCATAGTTCACCATTAAGATAATTGTCGATTGCTTTCATAAATTCATCTATAGAGCGGACGATGATGTACTTGCCACCATGTCGTTCCACTTCATGCTGGAATACCTTCTGTTCGGGTTCCTGCCTACCTTTCGGAGTCTTGTTTTCGATGCAGAGGAAACCATACTGAGAGGTGCTTTTAAGGAGGATCATATCTGATACCCCTGCCTTCATACCTTCCTCTTTCAGCCATGCGGCTTGTCTGGAGGTTCGCTTGCCACCATTAGGAACGGCAAAGAAGACCCCTTCGAGGTCAGGATGTACCCCACGGATATACCTGACCTCTGCGGCTTGCAAGTTGTGCTCATCATAGGATGAACGCTTGCGTATCTTCTTGCCTTCCTGCAATAGCTTTGCCTTGATTTCAGCGTAGCTTGCCATTACCAGTCGGTTGAGAAAAGGTTGTTGAGAGAGTTTTCACCCATCAGAAGGATGGCTCTGTTTGCTGCTTCTTCTGATTTGAAGTAAACAGAACCATTATTAAACCATTTAAAGAATCTGACAACATATTTTCCGTTTTCAATACGAATAAACCAGTTTTTGTTGTTACCATCGAAATATGGCATCCAATCACCATTGAGATACTTGGCGATGTTCATCAGCTTGTTGAAAGCCAACAAACGTTTTGCCTGAGCCTCGGTAGTGCAGTTATTTTGGTCATTATAGTAAACTACCCCTATCGTTGCTGTGTAGATTTTGGTTCGACCAATCCAAGATGCAATCTTGTCTAAGAAGAGTTCTTTGAGAATATCATCGTAAGTGATAGTCTTCTTCTGAGTCTCCTCATTTTGAGGATGATCATTCTGAGCATGCTTCTTGCACACCATCAGCTTGCCTTCCTCATTGAAGAAGAACTTTAGGTTCTCAGGGATAAAGTACTCTACAGCCGTACCATCATTCGGGATATACAACTTAGATAAGGAAGCATTACCTTCGTTGATGTTCTGAATATCCTTGTCGGTGATACCATCGGTATGGATGGAAGGGGTGTTCTCGTCCTTCTCCTTCATCTTGTTGGCAATCATTTCTGCACACTTGCCGAGGATTGCTCCGAAAAGCATCTGGGCGAATGGTGGTAACTCTGGCTGGTTGTTGCGCTGAAGGTTACGTCTGTTGTTGCGCTTGTCGTTTCTACGTGTCATATTATGTATAATTTTTTAGAATGTTATTAAACTCGTCTTCTGATACACCATCGGCAACCATGATTGTAAGGATGGTGTCCAAGACCTTGGAATAAACTTCATTGAAGGCTGGCTCATCCATCTTGGCGAAGGAGATAGATTTTGCTCTCTCTAAGAACTTCTGTCCGTTCAGGTCGTAAAGCGGTTCGCTGAATCCTGATGTTATCAGAAGTTGCTCACGGAATGTCTCTACGGAACGGAGATTGATGCGCTGCTGCTCGGTGAGACAATCCCAAGCAGCTCGGATCAGGGAGAAGAACTTGCGGTGGAACTTCACGTTGCGTGGGCGGACGATGTTCGCCTTGACAACAGAGCCAACCTTAATCTTTCTCAACTGCTCATAGTCTTCGTCTGCATAAGCTTGAAGACCAAGAGAAGTACGCACAAAATGGATTTCCATAACCTTTGTTTTTGAATATCAACTAATTGTTGGCTGGGAATGGAAGATTACCCTGCTGACCACCATATTGAGCTTGCTGCGGAGGATTCTGCTGGAATCCCTGCTGAGCACCCTGCTGGTAGTTCTGTCCTACCTGACTAGCGTACACCTGACCCTGCTGCTGCATCTGCTGAGGCTGGGCGGTTGGTCGCTGCACCTTCCAGCAATCCAACTGATTGAACCATCGTCCGTCCTTAGACTGATGTGCCTTCAATCCGATGTGAGCGGTGATGATCTCACCAACTTGGATGTTGAACAGCTGCAGCTTGTCAGAGCCATAGACCTGAATCACGGCTCTTGCTGGGTACTGCTGGTTCAACTCCTCGATAACATATTCACACGAACTCCATTGAGTTCCGTTTTGGCTTGTTCCTGATTGGACTTGCCCTGCTGCAATAATCTTGCCTGTAAATGTTACGTTCATATCTATACTTAATTAAGTTTGATTCTGATGGATGGCTTCGTAGTAGTATCTTTCAGATAGTACTCATAGTGTTCCGGCTCGGTGTCCTTGAAGAGTTTCGTGTCGAAGGTCTTCTTTGTGGATGCTGCCACATAGGAGTAGGAGCCATATTGAGTCTTGATGGATTTCTGCTTGTTGGCTTCCATCATCTTCATCAGCTTCTCCTTCAAGGCATCCTGCTCTATCTTCAAGGCATCAATCCTAGCGGTGACGAGTCGGTACTGCTGCTCGGTGCTGGAGAAGGCTTCCGGCACTTCCACCTCATACTTGTAGTCAGGATCATCCTCCAAGTATGCCTTGATAAGAGCATCAATCTTCTCTTCCGATACCCTAGGCAGCGGCTGGAATCGGCTCTGTCCGTTCTTGAACCACATACATACCAGTTCCTTCACCTTCAAGTCGGGATTCTGCTCCTCGAACCATCGGGCATAGATGGATAGCTGGAGAGAAACGTTGTCGTAGTGCAGGGTGGAGGTGGTCTTGTAATCTACCAGATAGATGTTGCCATCGCTATCAGCGAAGACTCCATCAATGGCAGAAGCGAAATCCTCACCATCGGTAACGAGATACTCGGAATCAACGTGATGGAGACCGTAGGAGACCAGCATACTATTGAATGCCCGAATCTCTTCTGTCGGGTTCGGGTACATCTTGATGTCGGAATCGAAGACGGTACAGAACAGCTCGAAGGAGTTATGGATCATACCTCCTCGTTCTGCAGCCTTCATCAGTACAGACTCAGGAATATCCTTGTAGGTGTCTGGGAATGCCTTTCTTACCAGCGTTCCTGTGATACCTTTCAGTTGCTTCTTGCCAATGAAGTATTGGTGAGTCTCCTCTATGAAGGTGATCTTCGGCTTATTCAGCTTGATGTTCTGTGTCATAGCCCTAACTCCTTTCTCTTAGCGGATAAGGCTTGCATAAACTGAGGGTTGCTGTTGAGCGGCATATAAGTGCACATCACCCATTTGATGTTGTCTCTGTTCACACATCGCTTCACCATTTCCAAAGCTTCGGCTAGGTTGTCTGGATGATACTTAGGTTGCGCTGACTGGTCGGTTGCCTGAGATTGCTGCTGAGTCTGTGCAGTCTGCTGAGCTGCCTGATGAAGAATGTTATCCTGCTGACCAGTATTGGTTGTGTCAGAATCAGCGTTATCATCAATGGCAAACAGACCATTGAGCGCATACTTTCGGGCATAGGATGAGGAGGCACCAGTAATCTGACTTCCGTCCATACCTTTCTTGGTTTCCTCTTCTCTAGCCCAACCAGTGGTCTCCTCGAACTCGCCCTTCTCATTCTTGATGGTGGCGGTAGCCTTCACATAGATGCGGTTGCCTATCATAACAATATCATCTGATATGATAAGCGTACACTTCTGCTTGGCGAGCAAAGGCTTGACAGCTTCAAGGATGTCTTCTGCCTTGCGGTACTTGTAGCCACCGAATTTGTTGAACTGACTCTTCGGTGCTTTCAGTTCCGATTGAATCGTAATAAGCTCTTTCATGTCCTTATTATATTAATAGTTATTGATACTTCCATTCATAGCCCTTACATCTGTAAGTGCCATCCGATTTCTTATTCGGGTTGTCACATATCTGCTCAAACAAGCAGTCGTGGCAGCTTTTCGGTTTGAATAACATATCTTGTTTCTTTAAAATGTTCTACAATAAAAATCCCCTCGATTCTCACGAACAGAGGGGATAGGTTGAAATATACAACTTTAACGAGTTATTAAATGCAGTCGCTACTGCGATAGTCGTAAATGATACATAATTTTTATATGGTTTGAAAAAATGTGTCTATCAAAAAGGAGGGGTGGGAGTAATAAAGCACCCCTCCGAGGAGCGACATCAGAATATAATTGCCGGATGGTGATAGTCGCTCCAAGTTCCCTTCTGCATTTGTGGAGGCTTAGGACTCCCAGCACTCGTAATCGCATACATTATATTAGTATGGAAATATTAATATTTTATCTATGACAAAGTCGTGCTGGCTGCATTAGAACCATTGTAGTTGTGCGCTTCTACCTATTGATGCTACCTTATTATATATAAGGGTCACGGCATCAGGTCTGCATCTTCACAAGTGAACTCCAAGCGTTCCAAATTCCACCCAGTAGGTGTATGTATTAGCTTGCCACTTCCACGTCTAAGCATCATCTGTGGTTAATGATGCTCCTTTTGGGTACGTGTACCTCTCTAGGAAGGTTTATCCTATCCGATATGACTCCTCGGAATCGGGCGATATTGGGCATAGGGTAGGAATCGAACCTACGACCTTGAAGGTGATGGAGCCTCCTGCTCTACCATCTGAGCTACCTATGCCGATTCAAACAAATACTAACTAAAAACAATCTTGAACCTACACAACAGTTGTGGAGCTGGGAATAGCAAATTCCAAAAAATCCTTGCGAATCAGACTTTTGTCCTTATTTTGAGATAAATAAAACGAAAATTTTAAACTAATTAATATCAAACAATTTTTTATGCCGGATTCAGCTCCATATATATCTACTCGTTCACTTCATTGAAGTAAGAGTGGATTTCCTTAACTACTATAGCGAATGTGGCGATACTTGCCACCAACATAACATTTGCGAACATATCTTTTCTGTTTTAATGGGTTATACAATAGGCTTCCACCTCAGAATCTATCTCCGACTGGGGCTTCACCCTGTTCTGCAGCATCCAATCCTCTAGGTCACTCTTCTTGAAATACAAGGCTCGCTGGTTGGGCTTGTAGATAGGGATGGTATGCTCTGCCACCATCTTTCTGAGTGTTCTGATGGTTACTCCCAGTACTATGGATGCTTCATCAATATTGAGCACATTCTTTGTTCCGATGAGAATATACTTCTCTATTCGGGCAAGTGTCTCTCCAAGACTACTCTTATTCGTCTCTTCAATATCACTTTTTATCGTTTCATCTTTCATATCACTCGAAGTTAATGGTTTGTTGACTGGCACCAGATGTCTTGGAAGGCTCTCTTCCACCAGTGCCCTTATCTCTGGGAGTGTTCTCCTGCTCTATCAAGGGGAGAATGCCCTTTCCTTTGAGTGCTTCATAAAGGAAGAGTCTTCCCTTCGTTGTCCACTCCGTATTGTACTTCACATCGTGCCTACCATCCCTGCGGATGATGTCCACCGCTCTGCTATGAACATAGCCACCTTTCAGGAACTGAGCGTACAATATCCACTGACCTCTCTCCTTGTGCTGGATTCTCATAGATTCCAACTCTTTGTTCATAGCGATAGCACTCATACCGTAGTCTTGCGCTATCTGGGTGATGGTCATTGTTGCGTTGCTCTGCAGGATTCTGTCGTAGTAGCTTACCTTCGGCAGCATTTCAGTAATCTTGTTGCCCAGCTCCACGTTCGCCTTGCTGATAGTGATGATCGTCTCATCCTTCTGCTTATTCTCCAGAGCAAGCTGCTGCTTCTCTTCTTCTGCCTTGACCAGAGACTTCAAAGCTTCGAGATAGTTCTGAGGAACGGATGGCTTTTGGTGTTGCTCCTCCAGCTCCTTCCACCGCTTGATCAACTTTGCTCTCGCTTCATCGTTGAACTTTGTGGCGATGTAGAGACACTCTTCTTTGTTGAGGGAGTAACAAGGTCTCGTCTCGCCTTTTTCATCTTTGTAATCAACCAGCTCAAACTTGCGCCCGTTGATTTTTTCCCAAGCTGGCTCCATGTTTCTGATTGCTCTCATAACATTTTTGTGGAGCCTTGCAGTAATTTCTGCAATCTGTAGTGATGTCATTCTGTCACCATCTACAATAGTTGTTGAAATTTCATTCATAGGATTCCTCCTTCTTTTATATTAGTTCAACACTGGCTTCTCGCTTTCGACACCTTCGAAGTTGTCTAGAGCATCCTGCCGGATTGCATCAGCTCGTCTATTCATTGTCTTATATGCTAACGCATTATACAAAGTTGTTTGCGAGCACTGATACTTCTTTTTAAGTTCTTCCCGATTTTTTATAGAAACCGAGATGATTTTTTGCATTTTTACTTGCATATTTCATTTCTTTTGTTTATTTTTGCCACCGAAAACGAATAGGGAACGCTTTTAAAACATTTCTGTATCGTTTTCGAGTGCAAAGATATACATTTATGTTTAACTAGCCAAACATTTATGTATATTTCTTTAGTCGTTTATGATTATTTAAGTATGGTTTAAAAATGTGAATTATATGGAAAGTGTTATTAATCAAAGAATTAAGTCTGTTTTAGAAGATAGACAAATAAGTATATCTGCATTTTCAAAAATGATAGGAATGCAGCAAGTAACTTGTAATCGTCAGATTCGAGGTGATCAGGCGGTGTCTCTTGGTCTCATAGAAGGATTCCTAGAGAAGTTTGACGATATATCAGCCGAATGGCTCCTTCGTGGTGTTGGCTCTATGTATCGCAAGGAAGAGTCAGCCGGAGGAGTAGAGGAAGCAATCAGCACAAATATGGTAGCCGAGCCAGCTCCAGCCTATCGTGCCCAGCCTGAGCAGGATGAATCCATCTGGAAGGCAAAGTATGAAGCTATCAAGGAGTGCTATGATATGCTGGTGTCTAGCCTTGGCAGTATGAGAAAAGCAAATGTTGGATAATTAAAATGTGGTAGGTATGGGGTTCCTTCATATATTGGTTATGTTTGCATTCATCTTATTGGTTACTGGATGGATGATAGGGGTTTGTGATTCACTCTTTCACGGAAGGTTCTTTAACTGGCTATGCGAAAAGAAATGGATGGTTGCTCCTGTCTGGGTGTTGCTACTGATATTCATTGCTAGAATATGGTATATCGTGTTGTTTGATATTCAAAAAATAGTTAACTATATCTTTGGGTTATGTGGTTGCAATCCTATAGATTTAAAAAACTTTGGGTAATGGGAATAGGTCTAGTTATATTTTTCTTGGTTGCGTGTTACCTTATCTATAAGGTTTCTTGCATCAGTTATGTTCATTCGGAAAAGAAACGATTAAGTGAAGAATACTGGAAGCTTAAACGTAAGGAAGGCATAAAGACATCTGGTACTATCTGCATACAAGATGGTAGCAGAAGAATAATGCTTCGTAAGGATTTCATAGAGCGAGAATGGAATAAGACCGGCAAAGGTGGAATGCCTATCCGTGGAGAATATGAATCAGCAGCGCATTTTCTGAAACGTGTTGATGAATATCGCAAAATGAAGGCTGAACAGAAAAGACACTATGATGAGGAGTTGGCACGAAAGAAACAGAGTATCTTGGGTAGATGCGCAAATGCTCCTTTATCGAAGTCTGAGTATGAAGCTGACGAAATATTAAAGAATTACAATGGAGAAAAATAATTTTCCTAACTAGAAAAATAAAATTATGCCAAAAGAAATTATTTACGTGTTTGTAGCATTTATAGCGATAGCTGCAATTTATTTTATGTATAGCTCTTTGAGAGTTAACAGAAAAGAAGGTGAAACTTCAAGTGTTAAGGATGATAGCAAGAAGGTAGCCAAGATGGTGTTTAGATATGTTTCCGTTGCGATTGCCTTTGTTGTCTGTATGGTTGTGTTGGTTGCTATTGAATCCCAGTTTGTAGAGCCTAATAAAGGCTTTATCTGTGGTGACTTTGCTGTATCTGCTATGGTTGCTGTCTTTGTTGGTAGCTTTCTGAAAAAGAAACTTGGTTTGTAGTCTTTGCAAAGTTTGCAGCAAACGTTGCAAACCTTGCGGAGACTAAGAGTTGGTACGGAGAGGGTACGGAGAAGGTACGGAGGGAGTCTAGTCCTTATCGAAGAACTTATCAATGAGTCCTACGGCTTCATCCTTCTTCTTGTCTATGATCTTGGCATATATCTCTGTTGTGGATATGCGAGAGTGCCCAAGCAGCTTGCTGGTGGTGTATATGTCTGCCCCAAGAGTGAGCATCATCGTGGCGAAGGTATGTCGGGCGGTATGCACAATTTAAGCAAAAGCAACGGAAAGTGAAGATGAGA
>NZ_QSQJ01000022.1:0-58507 GCF_003436715.1 Prevotella sp. TF12-30
TTTTCAATCGATTACATAAGAATTAACAGAGTATTGTAAATAAAATGAAACAAAATATAGTAAAACTTTTTTGTGCGCTGAGTCTTACTTGTGGATTCGCTTCTTGTACAGACTATTTGGACAAGAGCCCTGATTCTACCGTGAGTGCTGACCAGGCGTTCAAGAACTTCACCAATTTTCAGGGTTATGTAGAGGAAATGTACAACTGTATCCCTAACAAGGAGTCAAACGGATGGTGTACTACTTTTAACTGGGGTGAAGATGAAATTATGAATACAGGTAAGGGTGATAGCCATGTAACAGCCCATTTTGATTTGGGAGACTATCGTAACTGGTACACCAATAACCAGAGTTTCTTGTTCCGACCAAAGAGTGGTGATCCAGGTAGCTTTCTAGACCCAACTTCTACCAACAAGTTTGCACATTCTTTGGAGCATTCTTGGTATTGCATTCGTAAGTGTAATCTAGGTCTTGCGAATCTGGACAAGATGACAGACTGTACACAGGAAGAGAAGAACATCATCAAGGGTCAATTGCTCTTCTTCCGTGCTTGGTGGCATGAGGAGATGATGGAATTCTTTGGTGGTATGCCATACGTAGATACCGTATTGGATGGTAGCCAGACATTGACATTGCCTCGTCTCTCTTTCCAAGAGTGTGCTAAGAGATGTGCTGAAGACTTTAGAGCTGCAGCCGATCTTCTGCCAAACGATTGGGATAAGACCACAACTGGTAAGAAAACATTAGGCAAAAACGACCTTCGCATCACCAAGGTTTGTGCCTTAGGCTATATGGGCAAGGTGCTTCTTTGGGCTGCTTCTCCATTGAATAACATTGGTGCAGAGTTAGGTGCTTCTAAGAATGGCGATACCTATAAGTATAATGTAGAGTTGGCTGCTCAGGCTGCCGATGCTTTGGGTGAGGCTCTTTCTGAGGTAAACTCAGGAAAGACTCCTTATGCTTTGGCTGAGTATAAATATTCTAATATTTATGATCATGAGGCTGCCGATGGTTCTTCTTCCAACTTCTCTGACATCTTCCGTACAACAGGCCAGGGTTGGAAACAGCCTGGTTCTACCGAGGCCATCCTGCGTGCTCCTTATATTGGTGCGAATGGTTCTAACTGGAACTTTACCAAGCTTTGGGGTATCAAGATGAATGGTATTGTGGAGCATGATGCTTTGATTCATCAGCCTACCGCCAACTATGTTAATTATTATGGTATGGCAAATGGTCTTCCTTTGGATGACCCAGAGTCTGGTTTCGATCCAAAGCATCCGTTCAAGAATCGTGATCCACGTTTCTATCACGACATCGTGTTTGATGGATTCCAATACATCAATACAACGATTGCCAAGGATCATCCTGATTATCAGTTTAAGTATGTTCAGATGTATTCTGGCAGTAATTTGCGCAGTTCTTCTGATAATGGTTGCCGTACTGGTTATTACTGCCAGAAGTTGGTTCCTCATCAGGCTAACAAATATGATGGTATGTACAACTGGGGTGGTGCTTTGCAGTGCGATTTGCCTTATATGCGTCTTGCCGACATCTACTTGATGTATGCTGAGGCTGGTGCAGCCGCTCAGGGTGCAACCTATAAGAGCAGCAAATGTAATCTGACTGCAGAAGATGCCATCAATGTACTTCGTGATCGTGTAGAGGCAGGTCATGTGGCTGCTAAATTTGCTGCTGATCAGCATAAGTTTATGGACGAGGTTCGTCGTGAGCGTGCCGTTGAGCTGGCTTTCGAGGGCTTCCGTTGGAACGACTTGCAGCGTTGGTTGCTCCTTACCGAATATCCTTACAACATCAAGACTTCACAGGAGTTTAAGCGTGTAGGCGATTATGACTTCACCAAGAACGACCCACGTGACGCTGAGGTAACAGGATGGAGTGAGAAGACCATCGTAACTCGTGATTTCACAGAGAAGCACTATCTCTTGCCACTCAAGGAAGACGATGTCTACTTGTATCCAGAGTTCGGACAGAATCCAGGATGGTAATTCGTCAGCTTAGTGTTTTTCTAAAACATAAACTTCGAAATAATCATATCATATATGAAAAGTAATAAGAAAACAATATACTCTGCCTTGACAGTAGTGACGGCTCTACTTGCCCAGTTGCCAGCAACTGCACAGGAGACTGCTGACAGCGCAATGGTCAACGTAGCCTTTAAGAAGGCTCAGAAGAGTGACGTGCTCGGTGGTGTCAGCACCGTCGATGTCAGAGAATTGACAGAGAAAAACTATAATACCTATAGCCTTGACAATATGCAAGGCTATGTGTCAGGTTACAATGGCAACGGCATGTGGGGATATTCTAACGCACTTGTCCTCATTGATGGTGTGCCACGTGAGGCAAGCAACGTAACCCCTGCCGAGATAGAGAGCATCTCTTTCCTCAAGGGTGCACAGGCTTCTGTGCTTTATGGCAGCCGTGCTGCCAATGGTGTAATCATGATTACCACCAAGCGTGGTCGAGTAAGCGATGGCTTGAAGGTAAAGGTGAATGCCAATACGGGTTGGAATGTGGCTAAGGCTTATCCTGAGTATCTCGGTTCTGCCGAGTACATGAGCCTTTACAACGAGGCTTTCCTCAACGATGGAGGTAATCCAAACAACTTGCCATACAGCCCAGAGAGCATCTATAATTATGCTTCTGGTCAGAACCCTTATCGCTACCCAAGCGTAGATTTCTATTCTTCTGATTATATCAAGAAGGCTTTCAATCGCTCTGAGGTGTCTGCAGAGATAGAAGGTGGTAACCAGCGTGCGCGCTTCTATGCCAATATCAGTTATAACCGTGCAGGCGACAACTTGAACTTTGGTGAGGCTAAGAAAGACTTTACCGATCGCTTTAACGTGAGAGGTAACGTGGACATCGAGTTGAGCAAAACCATCAGTGCATACGTCAATGCCAATGCTACCTATTATAGCTCTAAGTCTGCCAACAATAGTTATAAGTATTGGGAGTTGGCTCGTACCTTCCGTCCTAACCGTGTGGCTCCGCTGATTCCGATTGACATGATTGACCCTAATGCGAAGAATGCCTTGACCATGATTGGTGCAACCAACAACATCATCGATGGCAAGTATTTCTTGGGTGGATCCAACTTGGATCAGAGCAATGTCTTTGGTGATATCTATGCTTCTGGTACCAATGTATATCATAGCCGTCAGTTCCAGTTTGATGCAGGTCTTAATTTCGACCTCTCATCTGTACTCAAGGGCTTGAGCTTCCACACCATGGTGGCTATCGACTATGCTACGCTCTATACCACATCATTTAATAATACTTACGCTACCTTCCAGCCAACATGGGCTAACTATAATGGCAAGGATGTTATCGTAGGTCTTAACAACAATGGTACAGTGGATAAAAAGTCGGGTGTGCAGAACATCTCTGGCTCTGCCGATAATCAGACTATCGCTTTCAATGCTCACTTCGATTACGACCGCACCTTCAATGATGTGCACAATGTAAGTGCTATGTTGGTGGCTAATGGTTATCAGCAGACTAAGTCGGGTGAGTATCATAAGACCAGCAATGCCAACATGGGCTTGCAGCTCTCTTACAACTTCGACCATAAGTACTATGCCGACTTTGCGTTGGCTACACCATGGTCAGCCAAGTTGCCTTCTGCCAAGCGTTTGGGCTTGTCTCCATCCGCTACATTGGGTTGGCGCTTGTCTAAGGAGAAGTTCATGGAGAATTCTTTCTTCGATGACTTGACACTCAGCGCAAGCTACACCGATATGAAGACCGACCTGGGTATTGATAATTACTACATGTACTTGGGCACCTATCAGAATGGTGGCTGGTGGGACTGGAATGGTGGTTCTGGCCATCCAGCAGTTCAGGCTAAGCGAGGTGGAAATGATGACTTCAACTACTTGCATCGCAAGGAATTCTCGGTCAATCTGCATGCAGAGGTGCTCGATAAGTCTTTGAGTTTTGATGCATCTTACTTCCTCTCTAAGTTGACCAATGGTATCATCCAGGCTCGCAACCAGATGCCTAGCTATATGTTTAGCTACTATCCAGAGTCTTCATTCGTACCATATATCAACTACAATGAGGATAAGCGTACAGGTTTTGACTTGGGTGTGAACTACAAGAAGCAGATTGGCGAGTTTGGTGTTGGTGTCGGTGCTAACTTGACTTACTACACCACCAAGGCAACCAAGCGTGATGACTCCCAGTATGCTGATGCTTATCAGTATCGTCAGGGACAACCTCTGGATGCCATCTGGGGTTATGAGTGCGAAGGCTTCTTCAAGGATGATGACGATATCGCAAATTCTCCTAAGCAGATTATCGGTGGTACCATCCGTCCTGGTGACTTGAAGTACAAGGACCAGAATGGTGATAACGTTATCGATAGCAAGGACCAAGTTTACTTGGGCAAGGGAGGCTGGTATGGTACTCCTACCACACTCGGTATCAACGTAACATTGAAGTACAAGAACTTCACGCTCTTCTTGCTCGGTACAGGCAACTTCGGTGCCAAGGCAGTGAAGAACTCTACCTACTACTGGGTGGGCGGTGACGCTAAGTACACAGCAGAAATGCGTGGCAGATGGACTCCAGAGACAGCAGCTACTGCTACCTATCCACGTCTGACAACAGAGGCTGGTACAAACAACTACCAGACATCAGACTTCTGGATGTACTCTACAGACCGCTTCGACCTGCAGAAGGTACAGCTTACATACGACTTCCCTAAGTCAATGTTCATGAAGAGCTTCGTTCGTGGTCTCCAACTCTTTGTAAATGGTAACAGCTTGCTGACCATCGCCAAGGAGCGCAAGATACTGGAGATGAATGTTAACAATAAAGGTGCAGCACCTTTGAATCGCTTCTATAGCATCGGTGCTAAGGTATCATTCTAAGATTTATAAAAAGAATAAAATTATGAAATTATCAAGATTATTATTGATAAGTGCAGTCGCAATCTCACTCACATCTTGTGATGACTTGTTTGAACCTGCCTTGGAAAATAACCAAGATATCAGCCAGATGTACAAGGATCCACAGTTTGCTCGTGGCATTCTTGACAATGCTTACTTGGCTTTGCCATATAGCACTACTCCATCTACCGATGTGGCTACCGATGATGCTGTCACCAACGACAACTCTGATAACTACAAAAAGATGGCTACAGGTTCTTGGGCTGCAAATATGAACCCTGTATCACAGTGGGATGGTCGTTATCACGCTATCCAGTACTGTAACTTGATGTTGGAGAACTGTGATAAGGTGGAGTGGTCTTACTCTAGTAAGGTGCTCAATAAGATGTATGCCGACAACTATAAGGGCAATGCCTATGCACTGCGTGGCTTGCACCTCTTCTACCTGCTCCGTGCACATGCCGGAATGGTAGATGGACAGTTGATGGGTGTGCCTCTCCATCTCGCATCAGAGACTTCTTCATCTGATTTCAATCTGCCTCGTAATACCTTCAAGGAGTGCATCGACCAGATTATTTCCGACTTTGACGAGGCTTTGAAGTATCTCCCAGAGCAGTATGGTGATGTGGATGAGGACAAGGTTCCTGCCAAGTATGCACAGGAAGGTGCTTCTAATGCAGAGTATAACCGTGCCTTTGGTTCTATCCATCGTGGTAAGATTGATGGCAGAATCATCTCTGCCTTCAAGGCTCAGGTTGCCATCATGGCTGCTTCTCCAGCCTACGCTTCTGCTGGGACTTTCACATACGAGGATGCAGCCAAGCTTGCTGCTGACTGTTTGAAGAAGTTTGGTGGCTTGACAGCTTGTGACCCTGATGGATGGAAGTGGTTCAACAATAAGAGCGTAATCGATAAGTTGGGTGCTACTACAGATAATCCTAAGGAGATTATTTGGCGTGGTGCCATTGACGAGAACAACTCATTGGAAGGCGACAACTATCCTCCTTCTCTCTATGGTAAGGGTCGTATCAACCCAACCCAGAACTTGGTGGATGCTTTCCCTATGGCTAATGGTTATCCTATCTCTGATGCCAACTCTGAGTATAATGCCAATGATCCATTCGCCAACCGTGACCCTCGTTTGAAGGCTTACATCCTGGTAAATGGCGATAAGATGGGTTCTACTGATGGTGTGGTTAACTCAGCAGCTGACTCTAAGACCACTGATGGTCTGAACAAGGAGAATGGTAAGTCAACCAAGACGGGTTACTATCTCCGTAAGTTGCTCCGCTCAGACATCAACCTCAACCCTAACTCAACCACCAAGCAGAAGCACTTGAACGCTCGCATTCGTTCTACCGAGATTCTTCTTGACTATGCTGAGGCTGCTAATGAGGCTCAGGGTCCAAAGGCTAATGTAGGTGGAGCCAACTATTCTGCTTACGATGTCATCAAGGCTATCCGTGAGCGTGCAGGCATTGGTGAGTTTGGTGAAGACCCATACTTGGAAGAGTGCGCACAGAGCAAGGAGAAGATGCGCGAGTTGATTCGCAATGAGCGTCGCCTGGAACTCTGCTTCGAGAACCATCGCTTCTGGGACTTGCGTCGCTGGAAGGCTAATCTCAATGAGGCTGCCAAGGGTATCAACATCACAACAGACGAGGCAACTGGTGCCTTCGTCTATAAGACCTTCGATGCAGAGGTGCGTAAGTATGACGACTATATGAACTATGGTCCAATTCCTTACTCTGAGATTTTGAAGTATAGCAATCTCAAGCAGAACGAGGGTTGGAAATAATAAACGACTAATATAAAAACGACTAATGATTATGAAACGTTATATCAAAATGGTAGCTGTCCTCTTGGGACTGATGGCTTCTTTCACCGCATGTGAGAATGGAGACCAGTCTTTCGATGATTACGAGGGCGGAACTACAGCTTACTTTGCTTATCAGTCACCAGTAAGAACTATCGTGCTGGGTGATGATGAGTACGATACAACATTGGACAAGGCGCACAAGTGCAAAATCTTGGCAACCTTCGGTGGCTCATACAATGGCAGAAAAGCTGCGGTTAATGTTGCCGTTGACAACAGCTTGTGTGATCACTTGACATTTGCCGATGGCACTCCAGTGAAGGCAATGCCTGCTGAGTATTATCAGCTCGCTACCACAACATTCAATTTCAATGGTGGTATGCAGGGTGGTACAGAGGTACAGCTCACTGATGCTTTCTTCAATGATCCTGAAGCTGTCAAGAATACATACGTGATTCCTTTGGTCATGCAGAATCAGACTGGTTTCGATAGAATCGCTACTGGTATTTTGAAGGAAGGTAGAACAGGCTCTCGTACCAATACTTCTGTTTGGGAGAAGGCTCCTCAGGATTACGTGATGTATTGTGTGAAGTTCCAGAACAAGTATTGTGGTTGGTGGTTGACCAATCATAATACAAGCACTGACAATATCGAGAAGGCTTCACAAGTTCAGATTACCACTCGCAGCTTGAACAGCTCTGTTTATTCTGTAGAGTTCCAGGAAGGTGACAAAATCTTGAAGGCTGACCTCTTGCTTACATTCGATGCCAATGAGAAGTGTACCATCACTTCATTGACAGATGGTGTTACTGCAACAGGTACTGGTTCTTGGGCTGACGATGCTTTGTTGTCTTGGAACAACAAGAATCGTGACTTGATGGAGCTGAATGCTGAGATTACTTTCGCCGGTGGCGTAAAGAAGAATCTCAACGAGAAACTCGTTTGGTGGCGTAGTGGAGTAACCAAGGAGGAGTTCTCATTTACCTATAATAATTAATTATCGTATAAGTTATGAAAAAACAAATCATAGTATCTGCATTTGGGGCCATGTTATTGGCCTCATGTGCAGACCACTTCGACCAGAACTTCGAGACTGTGCGTCCTGATAAGTTGGCTGAATATGGCTATTTGGAAAAGTATGATGCTCTCAAGGATTACATTGCTGACAAGCCAAACTTCCATCTGGGTATCGGAACTTCTGTGGATGAATACAACAAGCAGGAGTTGGTATATGCCTTGACCAATAGCAACTTCAATGAGACCGTGGCAGGCAATGCCATGAAAATGGCTTCTTGTGTGGCAGATGATGGAAGCATGGATTTCGAAAAAGTCAGCACATACGTGAATAATGCCACTGATGCAGGTCTCTCCGTGTATGGACATACTTTGGCATGGCATTCACAACAGCCTTTGAAGTATCTGAATGGTTTGATCGCAGATAGACCTGCTCCAGAGGTTCCTGGTGGTGATAACAAGTATATTCGCTACACAACGGCAGCAGCTGGAGCCAATTTGTGGGATAACCAAGCCAACTTTAAACTTTCTGAACCATTGGAAAAGGGAGCTAGTTATACGCTTACTATGAAAGTGAAGGCTTCTGCTGATTGCGACCTCGCATTCTGGCCTATTTGGAATGCCAGTCCTAACAAGAACCAGTGGGGTGGTAGTAATGACGTTCAGTATTGCGAGGCTCTAAAAGCCACTACTGAATGGTCTACTCTTACTTGGAAGTTTGATGCAAAGTTTACCCATGATATGTTGCAGTTCTGCTTCGGTAAGTTGGGTGGCACAATTGATTTTGATGATATCAAACTTGTTAAGGATGGTTCTGATGCTAATTTGGTAGCCAACGGTGATTTCGCTACAGATGACATCTCTGCTTGGGGCAACAACTGGCAGGGTCCTGCTTATGCTATCAAGCAAGGTTCTGGAGAAAGTGCTGGTGGTAATTTCTGCATCAAGTATACTACTACTAAGGATGGTGCCAACCTTTGGGATCATCAGGCTACTTACAAACTGGCTAAGCCTTTGGTGCAGGGTGCTAAGTATGTGTTGACCATGAAGGTGAAGTCTACTTCTAAGACCAAGTTTGCTTTCTGGCCTATCTGGAACGCCAGCCCTAACAAGAACCAGTGGGGTGGCAGTAATGATGTCCAGTATTGTGAGGACAAAGACATCTCTACCAAATGGACAACTCTTAAATGGGAGTTTGAGGCTCAGTTTACTCATGATTTGTTGCAGTTCTGCTTCGGTATGTTGAAGAATGGCGAGAGCGTAAGCATGGATGATATTACTCTCGTTAAAGAAGGCACTGAGGACAATCTTGTAGAAAATGGTGACTTCGCCCAGAATGCTACCGCAGGTTGGGGCAACAACTGGCAGGGTCCTACCTTCAAGTGTGAGAAGATTGGTAGTGGCATTCCATTGTCTGACAAGGAAAAGAAGAAAGTTCTGACTACTGCCTTGGACAAGTGGATTGCTGGTATGATGGAAGCAACAGAAGGCAAGGTAAGGGCTTGGGATGTTGTCAACGAGGCTCTCTCTGGTGCTGATACTGACGGTGACGGTAAGTATGATCTTCAGTCTGCAACTCGTGGTACAGCCCTAGAAGCTGATATTCCTAACAGCTTCTACTGGCAGGATTACCTCGGCGACCTCGACTATGTTCGCACAGCAGTAAAGGCTGCTCGTGAAGGCTTTGCCGCTCACAATGGTAACCCTGAGGATCTCAAACTCTTCATCAATGACTATAACTTGGAGAGCGATTGGGATAACAATGGCAAGCTCAAAAGCTTGATTCAGTGGATCAAGGATTGGGAGGCTGATGGTGTTACCAAGATTGATGGTATCGGTAGCCAGATGCACATCTCTTGCTATGGTAATCCTCAGACGCAGGAGTCAAAGAAGAATGCTATTGTCAACATGTTGAAGTTGATGGCTGAGTCTGGCAAGTTGGTTCGTATCTCTGAGTTGGATATGAATTATGTGGATGAAACAGACAAGAGTGTAAACACCAACGATATGACTGAGGAGCAGCACAAGCAGATGCGTGAGCTTTATGAGTTCGTCATCAAGAAGTACTTCGAAATCATCCCTGAGGCTCAGCAGTGGGGTATCTGTCAGTGGTGTCCTACTGACTCTCCTGCTAACAGCGGATGGCGTGCTGGTGCTCCTACTGGTCTTTGGGACAAGGACTACTACCGCAAGCATACTTACGCTGGTTTTGCTGCCGGATTGGGTGCTCCAGAGTTGTGGAACGATGCTAAGTAAAAGATATTTCCTAGCATAAGTATCAAATATAGAATAAATTGTAAAGACATTAGTTTAGGTTTTTATCATATAAAGAATTAACCGAAATGATGTTAGTCGTTAAGGTTGGTCGTGTCGTGAAGACACGACCAACTATTTATATTTCAATTGTATTAGCAAATGAGACGTTTAACAATTATAGCATCTCTTCTCATGACTCTGTGCCTCCCTATGGGAGCACAGGCTAGTAATGGGGGGAAAGGGGGGAGTGTAAGCCCAGACCCCAATTTTCAGATTTATCTCTGTTTCGGACAGTCGAACATGGAGGGTAATGCCGCCATTGAAGACATCGACCGAACAGGAGTGAATCCAAGATTCATGGCTATGTATGCCGTGGATGATGAAAAAGCTGGATGGAAAAAAGGACAGTGGCATACTGCCGTTCCTCCTCAGGCACGACCAGACACTGGCCTCACTCCTGTAGATTATTTCGGAAGAAAGATGGTGGATAACCTGCCAGACAGCATCAAGGTGGGAACCATCACCGTGGCTGTGGGTGGTGCTAGCATTGACCTCTTCGATAAGCGTACCTATAAGGCTTACCTGAAGAAGCAGCCAGACTGGATGAAGAATTTCGCATCCCAGTATCATGGTAATCCTTATGCCCGACTCATCGAGCTTGCCAGGATTGCCAAGAAGCAGGGTGTCATCAAGGGCATCCTTCTGCATCAGGGTGAAAACAACAATGGAGATGCCAACTGGCCTAACCGTGTAAAGACCGTATATAATGATATTCTGAAAGATTTGAATCTGAAGGCAGAAGATGTTCCTTTGCTTGTGGGTGAGACCGTTCAGAAAGATCAAGGCGGCAGTTGCTGGCAGCATATCGCTGTTGTTGATGATATTGCCAAGACAATTCCTACAGCTCATGTCATTTCTTCCAAAGGGTGTCCGCAGCGTGGTGATGGTTTGCATTTCATAGCAGAAAGCTATCGCACCATGGGTAAACGTTATGCCAACATGATGCTTTCTCTGCTCGGTATCATTCCCGATGCCAAATATCCACGTGTAGATAAAGACCGCCGTGCTTATGTCAAGCTTCATGCACCAGAGGCAAAGCAGGTAATCTTTGATATCTGCGGAAAGAAGTATCCGATGAAGAAGGATTTCGATGGCGACTGGTATGGCGTATCTGACCCTCTGGTTGTGGGTTTCCACTATTATTTCCTGAATGTAGATGGCGTACAGGTCGTAGATCCTGCCAGCGAAACCTACTTTGGTTGCTGCCGAGAGGCGAGTGGCTTGGAGGTTCCTGAGGGAACAGAAGGCAATTACTATCGTCCTCAGCAGGGAGTGGCACAAGGTCAGGTTCGCTCTGTATCCTATTATGCCGCTTCTCAGGGTAAATTCCGCAGAGCCATGGTTTATACGCCGGCAGAATATGAAACCAATCTGAACAAGCGCTATCCTGTGCTCTATCTGCAGCATGGCATGGGCGAGGACGAGACGGGCTGGAGCCATCAGGGCTATATGCAGCACATCATGGACAATCTCATTGCCGAAGGCAAGGCTGAGCCTATGATTGTGGTGATGGAGAGTGGTGATGTGAAGCTGCCTTTCGTGCCACGTCCTGGCAAGGATGTGGATGAGGAGCGCAAGCTCTATGGTGCTTCTTTCTATGATGTGATTATCAAGGATCTGATTCCGATGGTAGATAAGAAGTTCCGAACCTATACCGACAGAGAGCATCGTGCGATGGCTGGCTTGTCGTGGGGCGGTTGCCAGACTTTCAATACCGTATTGAACAATATGGATAAGTTCTCAGCCTTTGGCACATTCAGTGGTGCGCTTTTTGGCGTGGATGTAAAGACTTGCTTCAATGGTGTGTTTGCCGATGCCAATAAGTTCAACAGCCAGATTAACTATATGTTTATGGGCTGCGGTTCAGAAGAGAACTTCGGTACGGAGAAGATGGCGAAGGAACTGAAGGACCTGGGCATCAAGCTTGATGTCTATGTTTCTCCAGGTACTCATCACGAGTGGCTCACCTGGCGCCGCTGCCTGAAGGAATTTGTGCCACATCTGTTCAAGTAACAAGACAGGAAATCAATAAGATAATATAAAAGAAATCCCGACACTGCCTGGCAGTTTCGGGATTTCTTTTTGTTATATTTCTAATATCTTATGTTTCTTTTTGTTTTTTTTTATGTTTCGCAAAGTAATTGTAACATAAAAGAAAGTCATTTTACGAAATAATTATTAATTTTGCAGCGTGCTTTGCAAAAGAATGTTTTTACTGAACACGTACACAATCATAAACTAATAAAATAAACAATTTTAATCTATTCTCTTATGAGGAACTTTAGAAAGATTCAAAAGCCGTTAGCTTTACTATCCTTTCTCTGTTTATTCCCAGCGGGAATGTCGGCTCAGAGTATTGTAAAAGGAGTAGTAACCGATCCAAGTGGCGAACCTGTTATTGGTGCAACCGTAAAGGTAAATGGTAGCAAAAAGGGTGTGGTAACCGATATGGATGGTAAGTTTAGCATTGATGCTGCGCCAAACGCAACATTAACCATTACTTATCTAGGTATGGAGCCAAAGACCGTCAAGGCTGAGGCTGGCAAGACGCTTACCATCTCACTGAAAGATGATGCCAAGGTGATAGATGATGTGGTAGTCATCGGTTATGGTGTGCAGAAGAAGAGCGACTTGACTGGTGCCGTTGCATCTATCAAGAGTGATGATATCAAGGGCTTGTCAACAACAGATGCTGGTGCTGCCCTCCAGGGTAAGGCTGCCGGTGTACAAATCATCAACTCGGGTGGTCCAGGTGAGGCTGCAGATATCCGTGTGCGTGGTTATTCTTCTAACAGTGGAAATATCAGTCCATTGCTCATTGTTGATGGTTTGAAGGTGGACAATATCCAGTATCTTGATCCATCTATGATTCAGAGCATGGAGGTATTGAAGGATGCCGCTTCTGCTGCCATCTATGGCGCGCAGGCTGGTAATGGTGTCGTCATCATCACTACCAAGAGTGGTGCTGCCAATGGCGGTAAGGCTGAGATTTCTTATAGCAGCAAGTTTACCATCCAGTCTATTGGTAGAAAGGCTAAGCTCTTCGACGCTCCAGAGTATATTTCATACCATAAGTACTTGGGCGACTTGACGGATGATAAGTTGAAGGCAGAGGGATATAATGGAGAGAACACCGACTGGTATGATGAGGCTTTTGAAAATAGTTTGGCTCATCAGCACAGCCTTACCATCCAGGCTAGCAATGGTAAGGGCCGTTTCCTTGCCAACTTGAATATCCTCAATAACAATGGTATCGTCAAGGGAGATAAGGATGTTTACAAGCGTTTTACAGGTCAGATTAATGCAGACTACGATGTATATAAGTGGTTGAACATCTCGACAAACACCTCTTTCGAGAAGTGGAAGACCAAGGGAGTGAACAAAGGTTATCGTTCTGTGTTGAACTCTGTTGTTTCTATAGATCCATTGACTCCTTGCTATGTAAGCGACCCTGCTAAGTTGCCAACCAATGTTTATAACGCTTATCAGAATGGCGCCCCTGTGATGAGAGATGCTGCCCATAATAATGATTTCTATGGTACATCCCACTATGTAGAGGATGCTACTGGTAACCCATTGGCACAGCGCGACCGCGTGGGCTCTTACAACCAGGGTATCAATGTACGTGGTACCGTTGCCGCCAACATCAAGCCGTTCAAGGGATTCACCTATACATCTCGTTTGGGTTACCGCATCACGCAGAGCAACTACCACAACTATGAGCAGCCATATTACATCAATACACTCTCCAACTCCACACAGTACAAGATTGAGGCTCGTACCAACAATGGTCTTTACTATCAGTGGGAGAACTTTGCAAACTATTTGAATACATTTGGCAAGCATACTGTAGGAGCCATGGTGGGTATGTCGTTCACCAAGAACCATTGGGACAACGCTAGCATAGGATCTGAGGGTACGAATATTCTTTCAAACTATGCTCCTAACTATCGTTACATCGACTATTTGCTCGCTGATGCAACCAAGAGTGTAGGCAATGCTCCTAACGACGCTACAGAACTTTCATACTTCGGTCGTTTGTCTTATAGCTACGACAATCGTTATTTCTTGCAGTTCAACTTCCGTCGTGATGCATTCGATTCATCTAAGCTTTCAAAGGATGCTCGTTGGGGTAACTTCCCATCTGTTTCTGCCGGTTGGAGCATTAGTAACGAAAAGTTCTTTAAGGACCATATCAGCCGTGATGCTGTTTCCTTCTTGAAGCTTCGTGGATCTTGGGGTAAGAATGGTAACGTCAATGTATTGAGCGGTTACAAGTATGCTTCTCCTATTGCTATCAACCAGAGCTTCTATCAGTACAATCCATCTATTGGTGACGGTAAGTTGTCTTATGGTTCTAAGCCAACAGGTTTGGCAAATCCAGATTTGACTTGGGAGACTTCGGAGCAGGTGGACTTGGGTCTTGATGCTCGTTTCTTGAACGACCGCTTGAGCTTCTCCCTCGACTGGTATCGCAAGAACACCAAGGACCTCTTGGTAGAAATCAACCCTCTTCCTGAAATTGGTGTCAGTAAATATACAGTCAACTCAGGTAAGGTGCTCAACACAGGTTTCGACTTTGAGTTAGGTTGGAAGGATCATATCAATGACTTCAAGTACTCTGTGTCTTTCAACGGTTCTACCTTGAAGAATGAGGTAAAGGATCTTACTTCATTTATCAGCCGTATCGAAGGTGTAGGTATCGATGGATTCAACAGCCGTTTGAAGCCAACCTTCGAGGTAGGTCACTCCATTTGGTACTTCCGTGGTTATAAGTATGCTGGTGTAGCTGAGGATGGTAGTGCTTTGTATTATGACAAGGATGGTAACACCACCAACGCTCCAACTGATAACGATAAGCAGGATTTGGGTGTAGGTATTCCTAAGTTTACTTATGGTATCACCCTCAATGCAGAGTATAAGGGCTTCGACTTGACCGTCTTTGGTACAGGTGCAGCCGGCAACAAGATTTATAACTTGATGGTATCTGCCGACCGTCCTCTCTTGAATGGTATCGATGAATATTGGAAAAATTCTTGGACAGAGGGCAATACTGGTGCAAAGTATCCTGATATGAAGAAGGTGGCAACCGACTGGACATTCTTCAGCTCTTCAGCAGCTGTGTTCAGCGGCTCTTACTTCAAGATCAAGCAGATTCAGTTGGGTTACACTTTGCCACGTGTTATCACAAGCAAGATTGGTATCAACGGTGTACGTGTATATTGCTCATTGGATGACTTCTTCACTATCACCAAGTATCCAGGAGCCGACCCTGAGACAGCTTCTATGAACAGTGCTCAGTCTCGTGGTTTTGATAATGGTACTTATCCAACTTCTAAGAAGATGGTATTTGGTATCAATGTGACATTCTAATTATTAAATGATACAGCAATGAAAAAGTATTTATTATATTCTAGTATATTAGCCCTTGCGTTGACAGGAACAGTATCCTTTACTTCCTGTGAGAGTCAGCTCGATATTGAGCAGAAGGGTACTACTTATGAGGAACAGTTCTATAAGACTGATGCCGATGCAGAGGCTGCTTTGGTGGCAGCATACGAAGGCTTTATGTGTAATGTAGTAGGACGTCAGCCAGACATCCAGGGAAGTTTGGGTATCTATACTCCTCACAAGTTGATTATGAACATGTGTGGTGATGACGTTTACTATGCCAGTGGTAACTATGGAGACCATGAGGACGCTGGTTGCCTCAATGAGTTCCGCTATGATACTGATGCCTTGGTTCCTAAGTTGATGTACTCAGGTCTCTATTCTTCTGTGTATACTTGCAACTTGGTCATTAACAAGTTTGCTAATCCAGATACACCAGTCAAGAAGCGTTGTGTGGCTGAGGCTCGTGTGCTTCGTGCTTACGACTATTTCTTGTTGGCAAACTTCTGGGGAACTCCACCATTTGTTTTGCATCCTTTGTCAGCTCAAGATCTTCCGTTCAATAGCGACAAGGACCCAGAGAATCCTATGACCCATGAACAGTTGATAGACTGGGTGGCTTCTGAGTGTGAGGCAGCTGCGGCTGATCTTGATGAGCGTAAGAGCAAGGATGACAAGGATGGTGCTGTAAAGGTAACCAAGGGCTTTGCTAATGCATTGGCTGGTAAGGCTTACCTCTTCGCTGGCAAGTATGATCAGGCAAAGACCGCTCTCAAGAAGGTTATTGACTCTGGCAAGTATGCCCTTGTTCCAGGCGACAAGTACATGGACAACTTCCATATTGAGGGTGATGGCGACGAGGAGAAGGTCTTCGAAATCAACTTCGAGTACAATGCTGGTAAGGGTGCATGGGGCGGTATGATTCAGCGTTCTAGCTGGATGGAGGCTAATGCAATGAACTGGCGTGCTGGTAACTTCGTAGTTTCTCCTCAGTCTGTATATAGTGGCATCGATGGTTGGGGTGGCTTAGGTGTACCTCAGTGGTTTGGTGATGAGTTCCATGAGAATGATGGTGATTCTTATCGTTTCAAGGCTACCTTGAAGCACATTGATGATGCCGTTTATAATATGAAATATGCTAAGGAAAAGTTAAATAAAATGACTCCAGAGCAGAAGAAAACCAGCAAGGAAGTGGGCATCAAGGATCAAGTACAGGGACTCTATGGCAACTCTACCTGGTTGGCATTTAAGACTGTGATGCGTGCAGCTGACTCTGATGGTAAGAAATATGGTGATAACATCCGTTTGAACAACTATCTCGTGATGCGTTATGCCGAGGTTCTTTTGAACTATGCTGAGGCTTGTCTCCAGACCGGCGATCCGAGTGAGGCCAAGAAGTACATCAATATGATTCAGGAGCGTGCAGGTTCCAAGACCATCAGTAGCACAGTAGATATGGATGTTCTCAAGAAGGAGAAATCATACGAGTTGTGGATGGAAGGTTGCCGTTGGTTCGACATCAAGAGATGGAAGGATGCTACTGCCATCAATCGCATCAAGAATGCGGGTTCTGATGTACCTCACCTCTTTGACAAGTTGTTCCGCGCACCTCAGCCTTCTGACGAGAAGTTGCACTGGGAGCATGGCACAGAGGCAAATAGCCGCTTCTATACAGTTTCTTCTCATGCAGCAAAGGATGCTGGTTTCACTGTTGGTTACCAAGAGGGAAAACATGATTACTTCCCTTATCCACAAACAGTGAAGAACATGAACCCTAACTTGGTTCAGAATCCTGGTTGGTAATCATGAAGTTGTTTCGATATATAAGGCTTTTGGTTAATAAGCTATAGGTTAGTTTGATAATTAGGGGGTGTTTTGAAAAGAAGCACTCCCTTTTTTCTTCTTTAAGGGAATTGTCTCTTCGCCTTCATGCATCTGAGTGGCCGTTATCAGATTATCGAACCTCAAAAATAAAAAGAATAGTCTATGTACAACTTTTTTAATAAAATAGTTAGATTGTTTTGTTTATGTGTATTCCTTTTTGGGCATTCCTCTGCGGATGCCCAAAATAAGGAATTACCTGCAGACATCAATCCTTATTTCGGACCAGTCGGCAAGCAGGCTGTCATGCCTAATGCGGCTGGCTTTATTCAGAGATGGTTGCTCTTGGAGCCAATCTCTATGCCGGTCAAGAGCAATGTCGTTTTTACTGATTCTTATCTGAAGGAGATATTCCATACGCAGTATTTCCCTAAACAGATGGAAACAGTTCCTAAGGATGGAGCCATCGTGAAGGTGGGAAAGGAAAAGCTGAAATGGCATGCGCTGGATAGTAAACTGTTTAATGTGAAGCTCTTCCGTTTCGCTACTTCGTTTAAAAAGCCCAAGTATGGTGTCTTGTTCTGGGCGGTTACCATTATCGATTGCCCTGAGGAGATGAAAGACGTCCGCTTGTCTGTTGGCTCGAATGGTGCTTCCATGTGGTGGCTCAATGGTGAGGAGGCGGTGATGCTCGAAGGCGACCGAAGAATGGTTCGCGATGATGTGGTTTCTAAGAAGCTTACCTTGAAGAAAGGTAGGAATATCCTTCGTGGTGCAGTCATCAATGGTCCTGGCATGAGCGACTTCTGTGTCCGATTCATCGACGGACAGGGCAAGCCTGTCAGAAACCTCTCTATTCACGTGAAGTAGTGCAATCAATAAAGTTATGAAACAGAACAATATATTTTTCAGATATTTTAGCCCGGTTGCTGCTCAGCAGAAACTTTATGCCGCTGCTTTGGTTGCTTTGTTGTCTTCATCTGCTTACGAGGCAGAAGCCCAGGTGGGCGGACCTTTCATTCATGATCCTTCTACCATTGCCCTGTGTGATGGAAAGTATTATACCTTTGGAACGGGTGAAGGTGGACTCTGGTCGGAGGATGGCTGGACCTGGCAGGGTGGTGCTGTTCGTCCCGGCAGAGGAGCGGCTCCTGATGTGTTGAAGATTGGCGACCGTTATCTTGTAGCCTACAGTGCTACGGGTGGTGGATTGGGAGGCAGTCATCGTGGTGATGTCCTGACGATGTGGAACAAAACGCTCGATCCGAAATCGCCTGATTTCAAATATACTGAACCGGTGGTGGTAGCTTCTTCATTGGATGATGAAGACTGTGATGCCATTGATGCGGGCTTGTTGCTCGACCCTACTACCGGCAGACTCTGGCTCAGTTACGGAACCTATTTCGGATTTATCCGTCTGGTAGAACTCGACCCGAAGACGGGTAAGCGGATGGAAGGCAACGAACCCGTCAATATCGCCATCGACTGCGAAGCTACTGATTTTATTTACCGCAACGGCTGGTATTATCTTCTCGGCACTCATGGCACCTGTTGCGATGGTCCTAATTCTACCTACAATATCGTGGTGGGACGTTCGCGAAAGATAACCGGTCCATACGTAGATAATGTGGGCAGAGAGATGTTGCAGGGCGGTGGAAAGATGGTGATTGCTGCCAATAATCTGAAGACGGGTCCCGGTCACTTCGGACGCTATATTGAGGAAGAGGGTGTAGAAAAGATGTCGTTCCACTATGAGTCTGATTTCAAACAGGGAGGACGAAGCGTGTTGGCTATCCGTCCTTTATTGTGGAAGAACGACTGGCCTGTGGCTGGTGATGAATTTCATACCGGAACCTACGAGATAGAATCGGAACGAAGAGGCTATGCCCTGGAGATTGCCGTAGATTTCGTGAGAATGCAACGTGATATCGAACCTTTCTGGATCAAGCCAACCAAGCCTCTGAAGAATATTGAACCTCAGACCTTGAAGGAGGTAGAGGCAGAATGGCCTAAGGGCGAGGTGAAGGTAAGAATGAACGATTACATGTTCCGTCCTCATCAGAAGTGGAGTATCATGCCTGCCGGAAAGGGTGGTTATCTGGGTGGTCCTTATTATAAGATCTGCATAGAAGGCACTACTCGCTATCTTACCGCAACCGCTCAGCATGATGTCATTGCCAAACCTGAGTTTACGGGTGAAGATGCCCAGCTTTGGCGCATCGAGCAGCTCACCGATGGCACCTATCGCATCATGCCGAAGGCTGTGCCAGGCACAGAAGAGAAACTGGCATTGGTTTCACTCGGCGACTGTACCCCAGGCTTGGCTTCCTTCGATTTCAACAGCGATAATTCTAAATGGAATTTCAGACAACAATAAATTCATGATGAATCCCAATTTAATATACTAATAGCTTAATAGTAATTACAATGAACAAGAATGTTATATACGCAGCTTTGATGTTTGTGGTAACTATGTCCTCCAGCAAAGCCTCAGCGCAGCAGTTGCCTTATCAGAATCCAGCCCTCTCGGCTTATGAGAGAGCGGTAGATTTGTGTGGACGTCTCACGCTGGAAGAGAAAGCTTCTCTGATGCTGGATGATTCGCCGGCTATCCCACGATTGGGAATCAAGAGATTCCAGTGGTGGAGCGAGGCACTGCATGGTGTGGCGAACATGGGAGATGTAACCGTCTTTCCGGAACCTATCGGAATGGCAGCTTCGTTTAACGACAGAATGGTGTATAGAGTCTTTGATGCAACATCTGATGAAATGCGTGCCAAATGGAATGAACTGCAGCAGAAGGGAGGAGATGTAACCCGTTTCCATGCCCTCTCTGTCTGGACTCCAAACGTGAATATCTTCCGTGATCCTCGCTGGGGACGTGGACAGGAAACCTATGGCGAGGATCCTTATCTTACCAGTAGGATGGGATGTGCCGTGGTGCGCGGATTGCAGGGACCTGAAGATACGAAATACCGCAAACTCTGGGCTTGTGCCAAGCACTATGCAATTCATAGCGGACCAGAATGGGCTCGCCATACAGACAATATTACCGATGTTACACCGCGCGACCTTTGGGAAACTTATATGCCAGCCTTCAAATCACTGGTGCAGGATGCAAAGGTGCGTGAGGTGATGTGTGCCTATCAGCGTTGGGATGATGAACCATGCTGCGGCAACACCCGCCTTTTGCAGCAGATTCTCAGGGATGAATGGGGATTCAAGTACCTGGTAGTTTCCGACTGTGGCGCTGTTACTGATTTCTGGTCCAGCCATAAAGTTTCTAGTAATGCCAGAAATGCGGCTGCCAAGGGCGTTCTGGCTGGTACAGATGTGGAGTGTGGATATAATTATGCATATAAGTCTGTGCCTGAGGCTGTGAAGTATGGTGCCTTGACTGAAGATGAAGTTGATAAGCATGTGATTCGTCTGCTCGAAGGTCGTTTCGATTTGGGCGAGATGGATGACAACAAGATCATATCATGGTCGAAGATTCCAGTATCGGTGCTTTGCAGTAAGGCGCATCGCCAGCTCTCGCTCGATATGGCTCTGCAGACCATGACGCTGCTCCAAAACAATAATGAGGTTTTGCCTCTCAATAAAAAAGTAAAGAAGATTGCTTTCATCGGACCGAATGTGGATAACGAACCGATGATGTGGGGAAACTATAATGGTACTCCACGACAGACAATTACCATCCTGGATGGTATCAGAAGTCGTTTGAAGAAAAACCAGGTTGTCACCTTTAATGGATGCGACTTGGTGAACGACCAAGTTTTGAATTCTTACTTCGACCAGTGTAGCATGGATGGCAAGATGGGCTTTAAGGGCACTTTCTGGAACAATCGCAAGATGGAAGGCAAGCCTGTTGTCATCACCCAGGAGAAGAATCCTGTGCAGGTAACGACCTATGGTCAGCACTCCTTCGCTCCTAATGTGAAGCTGGTGGGCTTCTCTGCAAAATATGAAACCGTGTTCCGTCCTAAGCAGACAGACAAGGTGTTGCTCGATGTGGCTGGTTGCGGTCACTACGAGGTTTATCTGAATGGTGAGAAGAAGGCAGAGCATTCTATCTGGCGCACTACCGAGAGTCGTATCGAGTTCCAAGCCGAGAAGGGCAAGGAGTATAAGATAGAGATTCGCTATCACGAGATGCCTAACTATAATGCGGACATGAAGTTCAATATCGGTCATGAGAATCCTATCGACTATCAGGCTTCGCTCAAGCAGTTGAAGGATTGCGAGACAGTTGTCTTCGTAGGTGGCATCTCTCCACAGTTGGAAGGTGAGGAAATGCCTATCGAGATTTCTGGCTTCAAAGGTGGTGACCGCACCAACATCGAATTGCCTAAGGTTCAGCGCAATTTTCTGAAGGCTTTGAAGGAGGCGGGCAAAAAGGTTGTCTTTGTCAACTGTTCTGGTTCAGCTGTCGCCTTGACTCCAGAAACAGAGAGTTGCGATGCCATTCTCCAGGCCTGGTATCCTGGTCAGGAAGGTGGAGAGGCAGTGGCTCGTGTACTCTTCGGAGAGTACAATCCTGCCGGCAAGTTGCCTATTACGTTCTATAAGAATTCAGAGCAGTTGCCTGATTTCAAGGATTATAGCATGAAGGGCAGAACCTATCGCTATATGAACGATGCGCTCTTCCCATTCGGATATGGTTTAAGCTACACTTCTTTCCGTATGGGTGATGCTACACTTTCCAACTCTATCTTGAAGAAGGGTGAGAAGATTACGCTGAAGGTACCGGTAAGCAATGTAGGAAAGAAGGATGGAACCGAGGTGGTGCAGGTGTATGTGAAGGATCCTGCCGATACCGAAGGACCATTGAAGAGCTTGAAGGCTTTCGAGAGAGTGGAGGTGAAGGCAGGAAAGACTGCTGAGGCTGTCATCACGCTGGATAGCAGAAACTTCGAACTCTTCGATGCTGCAACCAATACCGTCCGTGCCAAGGCAGGAAAGTATGAGGTTTATTACGGCAGCAGTTCGGCTGATAAGGATTTGAAGAAACTGGATGTTTCTATTGAATATTAAGTAACTTGAGAAAATCATCAAGGAGCTGAGTAAATATGAAAAGAGGGTGTGTCATAAGTCCATGACACACCCTTCTCGGTCGCCGTGGACATGCTAAATATCGCAAAGAATCAAAAGAATATTGCCCAAAAATAAGTCCGATGTTTGGGCACTCATTGCCCGCATTGTGGGCAATGAGTGCCCAGTACTGGGGCTGTCGATGCCCACTTGGTGGGCTACGGATGCCCGTGTAACGGGCACAAGCAGACCAACCGGAGGGCATAGAGGGACCATCTGATGAACTGAATTTTCCTGATTTCAATAGACACTTTTTTACTTTATAAACTAGAAAGGTAGACACTATCAATTTCATAAAACTATATGTTAGCATATATTCAACTCAAGAATGAGCCCAAGTGCATCAATCACCAATAGAGTTTGTGTAGTAAGATAAACTTAATAAGGTTTTTGAAACATTCGATAAAGTCATTATGATTATTTTTTCGTAATTTTGCAGCATTAAACGAAAAAACAATCATAATGATGAATACAACGAAAATCTTGGCTCTCAGAAAGCCGTTACTGATAAGCGCATGGCTGCTTGCCATGCAGGGAGCTGCCTATGCACAGAACCCAATCGTGCAAACACAGTTAACTACCGACCCGGCACCTCTGGTTGTCGGAGACCGTCTCTATGTATATACCGGTCATGATGAAGATAAGGCTGACTTCTTCTGGATGAACGAATGGCGTGTGTATTCCACCAAGGATATGGTGAACTGGACAGACCATGGTTCTCCGCTCGACCTCAGTTCTTTTTCCTGGGCAGACGACCGTGCCTGGGCAGCACAGACTATCGAACGTAATGGTAAGTATTACTGGTATATCTGTGCGCACTCTAAACTGACGGGCGGAATGGCTATCGGCGTAGCTGTGGCAGATTCTCCTACCGGTCCGTTCAAGGATGCGTTGGGCAAACCGCTTTTCGATAATGGAAGTTGGGACAATATCGACCCAACCGTCTGGATGGATGAGGATGGTCAGGCTTATCTCTATTGGGGTAATCCACATCTTTACTATGCCAAACTGAATAAAGATATGATCAGCTTCAAGGGTGGTATAGATGCTAAGGCAGCTGTTGATGAAAAGCGTGAAGTGGGCAGAATCGTGATGACTGAGGAGGGATTCGGTTCGCCTGACGTGGAGAAGCGCGATTCAACCCGAAAATATAAGGATTGCTACACAGAGGGACCTTGGTTCATGAAGCGTGGCAAGAACTATTATATGCTTTATGCTGCAGGTGGAGTGCCTGAGCATATCGCTTATTCCATGAGCAAGAAGCCTTTCGGACCATGGAAGTATATGGGCGAAATCATGCCATTGGAAGATACGGGTTCCTTTACTAACCATTGCGGTGTGACCGACTTCAAGGGCAAGTCTTATTTCTTCTATCATACGGGTAAACTGGGTGGCGGATTCGGACGCAGTGTGGCTGTGGAAGAATTCAAATATAATGCCGACGGCACATTCCCAATTATCCACCATACTCAGGAAGGAGTGGCTCCTATCGCAACCCTTAATCCTTACAAGCGTCAGGAGGCTGAAACCATCGCTTTCTCTAAGGGAGTGAAGTCGGAGCAGACCGATGATACGGGTGTTTATATCTCTGAAATTCATACAGGTGATTATATCAAGGTACGCGAGGTGGATTTCGGAAATGAGAGTCCGGATGCATTTGCCATCTCTGCAGCGTGCTCTTCGCTCGGCGGTTCGCTGGAGGTTCATCTCGATAAGGAAGATGGCGAACTGGTTGCAAAGTTAGATGTCAGCAAGACTGGTGGCTGGGAAAAGTGGAAGACTTTCTCGGCACAAATGCTAAAGAAAGTGACAGGAAAGCATGATATATACTTCGTGTTCAAGGGATTGAAGGGAAGCAAACTCTTCAATTTTGACTGGTGGAAGTTTGAGAAGAATTTCGTGAACCCGGTTGTTTGGGCTGATGTGCCTGATGTGGATGTAATCCGTGTGGGTGACAGCTTCTATATGGTAAGCACCACCATGCATCTGATGCCGGGTGCGCCTATCATGAAATCGAAGGATTTGGTGAACTGGGAAACCGTGAACTATATCTTCCCTAAACTTACCGATTCACCTAAGTATGACATGAAGGAGGGTACGGTGTATGGTCGTGGTCAGTGGGCCACTTCGCTGCAGTATCATCGTGGCAAGTTCTATGCGCTCTTTGCTCCGAATGATAATCCTGGTGGAGAGACTTATATCTGCACCGCCGATGATATCGAGGGCAAATGGACTATCCACAGCCGTTTACAGCATTTCCATGATGCCGCTCTCTTCTTCGATGACGACGACAAGGCGTATGTGGTTTATGGTACAGGCGAGATGGTGCAGCTGAATGCCGACCTGACGGATGTGATGCCGGGCAGCCATCGTAAACTCTTTGAGCGTGATGCTGATGAAACGGGTTTGCTCGAAGGCTCCCGCATGATCAAGCACAACGGCAAGTATTATCTCCTGATGATTTCGTGGCCACAGGGACATCCTCGTCGTGAGGTTTGTTATCGTGCTGATAAAATAACGGGTCCTTACGAAAAGAAGGTGATTCTGGAAACGGAGTTTGCCGGATTTAACGGCGTGGGACAAGGTACGATTGTCGATGATAAGGATGGCAACTGGTATGGCATCGTATTCCAAGACCGTGGTGGTGTGGGCAGAGTGCTCACGCTGGAGCCATGTACCTGGAAGGACGGATGGCCTATGCTGACCGATGAGAAGGGAAATATTCCTGCCCAGATGCAGAAGCCTGTGCTGGGCTACGATGGCAAGGGACTCGTGTATAGCGACGATTTCTCGAAGGATAAACTGGAACTGCAGTGGCAGTGGAACCACAATCCTGTGGATGACGCCTGGTCGCTCACAGAGCGCAAGGGCTGGCTCCGCCTGAAGACATCCCGCGTTGTTCCTAACATCTTCCTGGCTCCCAATACCATCAGTACCCGTACCGAAGGACCAACCTGCGAGGGAATCATCAAGATGGATGTGAGCAAGATGAAAGATGGCGATGTGGCTGGCTTGTCTGCCTTCCAGGGTGATGCGGCTTTGCTCTCTATTGTAAAGGAAGGCAAGAAACTCTTTGTGGTGGGTACCAAGGAGAGTGTAGCTTTGACTGAAAAGGAAAAGGCGGTGACCGATGTGAAGCGTGAGGAGGTGTATCGCCAGCCTTTGAATCTGAAGCAGGATAAGGCAACGAAATCAAGCATCATCTATCTGAAGATGAGTTGCGATTTCCGTCTTCATCAGGATCTCGCCACCTTATTATATAGTATAGACGGCAAGACCTGGATTCCTGCCATCAAGGATTTCAAGATGCAGTATGATTATCGCCGCCTCTTCATGGGTACCCGTATCGCCATCTACAATTATGCCACAAAGGCTGCTGGTGGATATGTGGATGTGGATAGTTTTGAGTATCAAAAACAGAATAGTAGTGAGAAATAGAATAATAGTGGGAACTATGGCTTTGGCGTTCCTTCTTCCGGTAAAGATGATGGCTAAGGCTAGCAGTTCTGATAATAGCACCCTACTTTGGTATAACGCCCCAGCCCAGCAGTGGCTGGAGGCTCTGCCTATCGGAAACTCTCATCTGGGAGGTATGGTGTATGGCGGAACCACGGACGAGAATATCCAGTTGAATGAGGAGACTTTCTGGAGTGGCGGTCCTCATAACAACAATAGCAAGAAATCCCTGGAGAATCTGCCAAAGGTGAGGGAACTCATCTTCAATGGCAGGGAAGAGGAGGCGGCTGCTCTCATCAACCAGACCTTCATCCCAGGTCCTCATGGTATGCGCTTCCTGCCGATGGCAAATCTGCATATCACCATGAAGAATCAGGGAAAGGCTGAGCAGTTTGTGCGCGACTTGGATTTGAAGAGGGCGATTGCCACGACTTCTTTCGTGATGGATGGCGTAAGATATACCCGTACTACCTTTGCTTCGCTGGCTGATGGCGTCATCGTTTGCCACATCAAGGCGAGTAGAAAGGGTGCCCTGAATATCGATGTTACCCTGGATTCGCCTTTTGAACATCAAGTTCAGAAAACGCCTTCAGGGATTATGCTGAAGGTGAAGGGACAAGACCAGGAAGGCATCAAGGCGGCTCTCACTGCCGAATGTGTGGCGGATGTGAAGACGGATGGCACCGAGGCAACCATCATCGTGAGTGCTGCCACTAATTTTGTGAACTATCATGATGTGTCGGGCAATGCAGCCCAACGCAATGCCGACTATATAAATAAGGTGAAACTGATGAGCTATGCACAGTTGGAGAAACGCCATGTGGAGACTTACCGGAAGCAGTTCGCTACTTCTTCTCTGGTTCTGCCAGCCGATATCAATGCTTCGTTGCCTACCAACCAACGCCTGGAGAAATTTGCGGGCAGCAAGGATATGGCGATGGTAGCGCTGATGTATAACTATGGTCGCTATCTGCTCATCTCCTCTTCACAGCCTGGTGGACAGGCGGCAAACCTGCAGGGCGTTTGGAACGACAGCAAAAATGCACCTTGGGACAGTAAATATACCATCAACATCAATACGGAGATGAACTACTGGCCTGCCGAGGTAACGAATCTCGGTAACACCACGGAGCCTCTGTATTCGCTGATTAAGGATTTGAGTGTAACGGGAGCACAGACGGCTAAGGAAATGTATGGCTGCCGTGGCTGGATGGCACATCATAACACCGATATCTGGCGCATAGCAGGTCCGGTGGACGGTGCGCAGTGGGGCATGTTCCCGAATGGCGGAGCCTGGCTCACCACCCATCTCTGGCAGCATTATCTCTATACGGGCGACAAGGCTTTCCTCAAGCAGTGGTATCCGGTAATAAAAGGTGCTGCTGAGTTCTATCTTGACTATATGCAGAAGTTGCCGGGCACCGAATGGAAGGTAACCGTGCCGTCGGTGAGTCCGGAACAGGGACCTATGGGTAAGAGAACTGCCGTAACGGCTGGTTGCACGATGGATAACCAGATAGCCTTCGATGCCTTGAGCAGTGCTGTGAAGGCTTCTGAGATATTGGGGGTTGATGAGGCTGAACGCAAGGCGATGCAGCAGCTGATTTCTCAGATTCCGCCAATGCAGATAGGAAAATACGGACAGTTGCAGGAGTGGCTTGTGGATGCGGATGATCCGAAGAATGAGCATCGCCATATCTCGCATCTCTATGGATTGTATCCATCCAATCAGATTTCTCCTTTCTCTCATCCGGAACTGTTCCATGCCGCTGCCACCACTCTGAAGCATCGTGGCGACCAGGCTACGGGCTGGAGTCTGGGTTGGAAGACGAACTTCTGGGCACGCATGCTCGATGGCAATCATGCTTTCAGAATCATCAGCAATATGCTTCGCCTGTTGCCATCAGATGCGCAGGTAAAGGAGTATCCTGAGGGCAGAACCTATCCGAATCTCTTCGATGCCCATCCGCCATTCCAGATAGACGGTAACTTCGGAGTAACAGCCGGCATCGCAGAGATGCTCCTACAGAGTCATGATGGAGCCGTGCATCTCTTGCCGGCATTGCCTGATGCCTGGAACGAGGGAAGTGTAAAGGGACTTCGTGCCCGTGGCGGCTTTGTGGTGGATATGGACTGGAAGAATGGCAGACTGATGAAGGCGAAGATTCGCTCCACCATCGGAGGTGTGCTGCGTCTCCGCTCCTACGTTCCGCTTAAGGCGAAGAATCTGAAGAAGGCTGAAGGAATATGTCCCAATATCCTTTTTGCATCTGCAGAAGTGAAGCCTGTAATGGAACAGCATCGGATAGCAGAAGGAGTGAAGGCCCCTATTCCTGACGTATATGAATATGACTTGGAAACAGAACCAGGAAAGACTTATCTGATTAAATAATGTTCTAAAATTACATTTGTTGCCATAAAAGTATCATTTTGTCCACCTCTGGTTGGATAATTATTCGTACTTTTGTGGCAATATTTTTTATAATAATCTTTTAAACCTATAAATGAGAATGAAGAAATTATTATTTGCAACCTGTTGCATCGCTTTTTTGAGCGGTTCTTTGGGAGCAGCGGCGCAGAAAAAATCTGCAGCCAAGAAGGTTCTGACACAGACTTTGAAAGGGAAGTCTTGGTCGGCTGATAACGGTAATGGTACCTTTACCAATCCTTTGTTTTACGACGAATTTTCTGACCCTGATATCATCAGAGTGGGGGAGGATTATTATCTGGCGGGTACCACGATGCACAGTGTTCCAGGATTGGTAGTGCTCCATTCCAAGGATCTCGTAAATTGGGAGTTCTCTTCCTATTGCTTCGACCGATTCGATGATTCTGATGATTTCAATCTCCGCAATGGCAAGGAGGCTTACGGACAGGGTATCTGGGCGCCTGCTATCCGATATCATAACGGCAAGTTCTATATCTTCTCCAATATCAACGGGCATGGATTGCAGGTGTATATCTCGGACAGTGCCAAGGGACCTTGGACACATCATAAGATCAATGGCGATATCTACGACCTCTCTGTGCTCTTCGATGAGGATGGTAAGATTTATGCCGTGCACAAGTATGGCAACGTGACCGTTACGGAGTTGAAGCCCGATTTGAGCGGTCCGGTAGAGGGCAGCAGCAAGGTGGTGATTCCGGAAGGCAATGCGATGGGGGAGGGACATCATGTGTATAAAATCAATGGTATGTACTATATCCTCTCTGCCGATTATTCACCGATGGGGCGTATGCAGTGTGCCCGAAGCAAGAGTATCTGGGGACCTTACGAAACCTGTGTAATCAGCGAACGCGAATCGTATGGTTATGCTGCTGGATGGAGCGTAGGTAACATGGGTATCGGTCGTCCTTTGCCGGAAGATGGTTTCAGATTCCAAAACAACCAGCCTAATGGAGTTAATCTGGGTTGTGCTACCATTCACCAAGGCGGTATCGTACAGGCTCCGGACGGAAAATGGTGGGGCGTTTCGATGCAGGACTTCAATGCCGTGGGTAGAACGGTATGCCTTTCGCCTGTCACATGGGTGGATGGCTGGCCTTACTTCGGATTGGAGAAGAACCTGGGTCGCTCGCCTCGAACCTGGTTCAAACCGAATGATGCGGTGAAGACACCACAGGCTCCATACGATAGATGTGATGATTTCTCGGGAAAGACTTTCAAGCCGGTTTGGCAGTGGAATCATAATCCGAACGACAAGATGTGGTCGCAGAACAAGGAGCGAAAAGGATGGCTCCGTTTGCATTCTATGCCTGCCAAGCAGCTGCTCTGGGCAAAGAATTCGTTGACGCAACGTGCCATCGGTCCTGTATCTTATACATCTGTCAAGCTGGATGTATCCCGACTGAAGATGGGGGATGAGGCTGGACTCGGTGCTATGAATACGCCATATGCTTCATTGGGCGTGATGAAGACGGAAAAGGGATTAAGTCTGAGATGCTACGACCAGAATACCAACAAGGAGGTGCTGAAACCGATTGCCAAGAACAAGGTGATATGGTTGCGCCTTTGGGGTGATTATGATAAGAGTCTGCTGCAATGTTCCTACTCTCTTGATGGAAAGACTTGGGAGAATATCGGAGAGCAGATGCTTTCTCCTTATCAGTTGAAGACCTTCCAGGGTGTGCGTGTAGCGCTGTATGCCTTTAACAAGACGGGAGTGAACGGCGGCGTGGCTGATTTTGATGACTTCAAGGTAGAGGAACCGATGGCTGACAGAACTGCTAATCTGCCTATCGGAAAGACCATCCGACTCTTTAATCTTGCTGATGGTAACCTGATGAATGCTACCGGTCATGGACTGATGCATAGCTCCTCGAACATAAAGGAGATGAGCAATGGAGTGAAATTCATCATCGAAGACCGTGGACAGGGCAAGATTGCACTGAAAACTGCAGATGGACGATATGTATATATCGCAGGTGCTGGCTTGTCAGGCGATGTGCGTCTTACTTCTGATGCTTCTCATGCAGAGGAGTTTTTATGGCAGGATATGCTTTACAACCGCTGTATGCTTCTATCACTGAAGACCCAGCGGTATATAGGCAAGCATCCTACCGACGGCAGTCCTTATTCTGCTGATTTCCAGGGCGCTGATGCTGGTATGAAAAATGGCTGTGTCTTCTCTTGGGAAGTGGTAGAGTAGGCTACTCGAAATAGAATGTCAATGCAATTATCTTACTATGAGCTCCTTTAGCTGCCAAGGCATAAGGGAGCTCATTCTTGTTTTTGATGTGCTCGGGATGTTTCTTGTCGAAGGAATCTGTCAATCCATACATAAACTTGAGTTCCGGACGGAGCTTGAAAAATGGCATGTAGAAATCGCAGCCTACGCCCAGTTCGAGAAATATTTCCGATTTCTTGAGCTTGATGTAGTCTGACTTGCTGCTGTTGAGGTTCATCATCGGATTGATGCCCGCCATCACGTAAGGTCGGTGATTATTGAACCGCTCGGCTGCGAAAATCAGGTCCATAGCGGAAGAAATATAGGCAGTCTTCATCTCCTGATGCTGCACGATGGCGTTTCCGGCACCATCTTTCTCCAAGAGGTTATAAAAGGTGAGGTGACGAGTACCGAAGTACATGGCAGGGGCTATGCGGAACTGGAAGCTTCTGTTGAGACGGAATTCTCCTAGTACGCCAACGGTGAATCCCATATCCCAACGGTCTTGATCTACAGTGACATGAGAAGGCTGCTCGATACCGTTGGCATCGATGTATTGGGTGATTCCGGTATTCTGGAATTCCATATCTTGTGCATGTGTTCCGATGAGTACACCGAAATGGAATGGGCGCAGATCGGTATAAGGGCGATTCTCTACCGTCCTAAGCTGTGCCATGCCATTGATACCTGTATAGAAGGCTATTAGAGCCATCAGTATGATTCTCTTCATATTTGCTATTTGTTCTTCGTTATTATTAATAAACGGCAAGGTTGGCTTCTTATTGTACTAATTTATTTCGATAAAGTATAAATTGAGTAAAATCAAGAAAAAAGTCATACCTATTTGTAGGTATATCGAAAATAATTGTTATCTTTGCACCATCAAAAGTAGGTAATAACCTATCTCTAGATTAGCATAGATACAGAAACATTATTAACATTTTAAATATTTATAATTATGGCATACGTAATTGGTGACGATTGTATCGCTTGCGGTACATGTATTGACGAGTGTCCATCAGGTGCAATCTCTGAGGGCGAGAAGTATTCAATCAACCCAGATCTCTGCACAGAGTGCGGTACTTGTGCTGATGTTTGTCCTAATGAGGCAATCAGTCTTCCATAATTTATTATGGAAAGATACTTTTAGTTACAATAAAACATTGAGAGCGGTTCCTTTGGAATCGCTCTTTTCGTTTATGGTCTGATTCATATCACAAAAAAAGGGGTGAAAGCCATATCACATAGCTATCACCCCTTTAATTATGTTCTTGTTTCGTAATTTACTGTGCCTGCTGCTCCTCGTCAAGACCTAAGGCCTTCTTTGCGAGAGAGTTGTTTGGATCAAGCTTGATCAGCTTCTCGAAGTATGGCTGAGCTGTTGTCAGGTCCTTCTTAGAACCCCAGTAGATGTAACCAGCGTTCTTGTAAGCCTGCATCAGGTAGCCCTTCTCATCCTCATCATACTGCTTGCTCTCAAGTTCCTTGATAACCAATTCATAGTTAGCAAGAGCCTTGTCGTCCAACTCGTTCTGGAATGCGATGTTGGCAGCCTGGAGGTGAGCGTATGCCTTCAGCTGTGGATACTTCTCAGCGAAGCTGTTATATACGTTGATAGCCTTATCAACGTTAGCCTCCTTCTGATCGCCACCCTTCTGAGCCTTTGCATTGTAGATCTCTGCCATCTTTACATAGTCTGATGGTGACACGTTAGGGTTCTTATCCATATATGCCTGTGCAAATTCGATAGCCTTATCCTCGTTGCCCATACCCTTATATGCCTCAGAGATGTACTGATATGGCTTGAAGTCTTCCTTGTTTACCTCCAGAGCCTTGTTGTACTGCTCCAAAGCCTGGTCGAACTGCTTGTTGCCAGCGAGTGCCAGACCGTAGTAAGAGTAGATACTAGAGTTCTTCTTGATATCGTTGTTAGCCATAATGCTGTTAGCATACTGGAGAGCCTCAGTAAAATTCTGTGTATCAACTGATGCACGCATAGCCAGAATCAAGAAAGCTGTATCCTTAGGATACTTCTGCATACCCTTCTTGCAAAGGTTGAGAGTTTCATCCTTCTTGTTCAATACGTATGTAGTGAAGCAGTACTCGTAGAAGATGTACTCTTCCATTGTATTCAAGTTAGCCTTAGAGAAGTTCTCATAAGCCTTGTCGTAGCTACCGATAGAGTAGTAGTTGTGACCAGTTTCTGCCTCGATAGGGTAGTTCGGATCTACAGTTCTCAACTTGTTCAAAGCCTCTGCAGAAGCCTGTGGATCAATCTTGCGGTAAACGTTAGCGTAGCTGATGTAACCCTGAGGATTCTTAGGATCCATAGTCATACAATTCTTATACCAAGAGGCAGCCTCACCACCATTGTCCTGCATAGCGTAGATATCGCCCTTGAGGATATAAGCATCACCACAGGTCTTGTACTTAGTGATGACAGCATCAGCTACAGCCAGGGCATTGGTGTAGTCCTTGTTGATGACGAGGGCATTACCCAAAGCAACGAGTGCCTTAGGATCCTTCTTGTACTCCTTCTGATACTCCTTGAGAACCTTGGCAAAAGCCTTGGCATCTACGTTACCAGCCTTCAAAGTTGCTTCTATTGGCTTCAGAGCATCCTTGTAGTTAACGTCCTGAGCCATTGCAGGAGCCGCCAAACCCATGACGAGCAAACCTGCTACTAAATATTTAACTGCTTTCATAATTCTACTTTCTATCTAAACTTTTAACGTTTAACATTAACTGTCTTAATCGTAATATCACCTCTGTAAGGAAGTAAGCCTGTCTTGAAGAGGATAAGCTGTCCCTTAGGATTGGAAATGTAGTTGGCAAAGCTCCAAGGCAATGCCTTATGAGGGTCAACCACGATAGCGTATATAGTTCTTACGAATGGATATCTTCCATCCAACAGGTATGCCTGGTAAGGTTTCCAGCTGTTCATAGGGGTAGCTTTCTCCTTGATGGATACCTGCATTACATGAATATTCTTCTTAAAGGTTGTGTTGGTGGAATCGCGTCGGTCGTTCAACCAATTTGATCCGATAACACCGATAGAACCTGGATTCTGGTCAACGAAGTCGATGACCTGCTTACTTGTTTTTGCAGCCATGATCTTCGCACCCATCTTTTCGCCGTGGAGAACGGAATCTACCACGAAGTTGGTGGTTGCAGAGCGGGTGTTGTCGAAGATGACCTCGATATCACCTCTCTTTGATCCAGGAACAATATCACTCCATTTGGTCGCCTTTCCGGTAAGGACACGCTTAATGTCATTCACTGTGATGCAAGTATCACTATTATTCTTGTTGACAATGAATGCCAAACCATCGTATCCGATAGGGAAAACGGAAGGAATCACATTGCTCTTCGATTTCAAGTATGCAATCTCACTATCCTTCAGATTACGGGTAGTAAAGAGGAGTGCTGTCTTGAAATCCTTGATCATCTGAAGTCCAGTGACTTCATCTGTGTATTTTGGTTTGAGCTTGGCCTTTGGGTACTCGAACTCAAACTGACTTCTTTCTTCGTCAATGATAGGACTCAAACTCTCATCAGCCACAAACTCAATTGTGCCCGAAGTAGGAGTATCAGTTCTACCATCTTTGGCTTTCTTCTCGCCACAAGACGAGAAGAAAGCCATTGATAGTACTGTTAATCCTATATAAATATAAGATATTCTTTTCATTCTATTACTGCAATCTAAATACAACTGGTACAGTATACTTAACACGTACAGTAGAACCATTCTGCTTACCTGGAGACCATCTAGGCATGCTCTTAACGACACGCTGTGCCTCACGGTCAAGTGAAGGGTCAACAGAACGAGCTACCTTCACATCAGAGATAGAACCATCACGCTCTACCACGAATGAAACGATAACACGACCCTGTACGCCGTTCTCCTGTGCTACGACAGGATACTTGATGTTGCTAGCCAGATACTGCATCAAAGCGCCTTGTCCACCAGGGAATGAAGGCATCTCCTCTACAACATCGAAGACCTTAGTTGCAACCTCAGGTTTTGGAGCTGGTGGTGGAGGTGGAGCTGCTACCGCAATCTCACTTCTCACTGCTTCCACTGTACGGTCCTTCACACCTTCCTTGTTTTCTGTACCGACAGCAACCTTTTCGTCCAGTTTATCCATCTGCTTAACCTGGTTTTCCTCTTTTACGAGTTCATCCTTCTTGATGACAGGTGCAGTAAATTTCTGAGTTTCGCGAGCCACAGGTATCTCCTTCTTAGGTTCAATCTTTGGCTTCACTGGCTCCTTCTTCTTTTCTTCCTTCTTAGCCTGCTGCTGGAGTTTAGCCAACTCCATAGCTTCCATATATGCCTGCTGTTCTTCAGCTTGTTTCTGTTCGATAACTTTCCAAGCCAAGAATCCACCCACGAGAGCTGCAGCAATGACCAAGATCAGAAGAGACTTGATGTTTCGACCGGAAGTACCCTTACGGAGCTGGTATGCACCATACTCCTTGTTCTTTCCGGCGAAAACCATTTCGACCCATTTAGGATCGTAAAGATCTATTTTTGCCATTTCTTTCTTGTTTAAAATTGTTTGTTACTCATCTTACATCTTAACGTGTCTAGACTCGAGAAGCTTCTCATCGTCTGCGTTAATCTTATCGATGACGTAAGTACCAATGTTTGAAATCTGCATTTCGTCGAGAGCGTCAACCATATTCTTGTAAGAAGCGTTGTCGGTTGGCTTGATGACGATGGTCAGAGTAGGGATCTTACCATCCTTCAAGTTACCTGCCTTCAAATCGCTGAGCTTCTTCTGATAGATGCTATCAGGATACTGCTTAGGATTCTTCTGACGATCCATGTTCAACTCCTTAACAGCGAGCGCAATTCTTTCTACTGGACGTGTACCATTCTCTGTAGCGTGCTCTCTCAAGACCTTACGGATACCCTGGCTACCCCATGTTGTCTCCTTGATCCATGTAGGATCGTTGTAGTTAGGGATACCAGCACCATAATAAATCTTGTTATCAGCTGCTACGTAGAGGGTAATAGTCTCAGAAGCTTTCGCCTCGTTCTTCTGGTCATCTTGAGTATTCTCGTCATTACTTGGCATAGTCAGCTCCATAGTCTGAGGTTTGCTCAAAGATGTACACAGCATGAAGAACGTGATAAGAAGCATGAGCATATCCACCATAGGCGTAAAGTCTACGCGGACATTCATTTTCTTTTGTTTGCTTTCTTTCTTTGCCATTTATTCGTCCCCCTGTTGTTTTAACTGTGTAATCATATAGTAATGACTCTCATCCATGTCCTGGAGTTCGTTCATCACTCTCTTCACTGTCTTGTAAGGTGTAGAAGCATCTGCCTTGAGGGCAATCTTGATTTCTTCGTTAGCGTTACGAGCAGCGTCAACCCACTGCTGGAACTCGCTCATGCCACCCTTGATACTGTCGAGAGGAATACCCTTAGTCTGGAGATACTGTGGACGCTTTGCTGCGTTCATAGACAGATAAGTGCTCATGTCACTCATAGAAACACCGAATGTACCCTCGCTCTTGAATGTCTCAATCTGCTTAGGGGTCAAAGACACGCCGAAGTTGCTTGTCATTGTGCTCAGTGCTGCTCCCAACTGATCGGTATTATCAATACTCATAAATACTTGGCCCTCGCCGGTTGGTTTTCCGGCCTTGTCCTTTTCAGGACTTACCAAGATGGTCAAGACACCATTCTCAGGCACCTTAATCTCAGACACAGAACCTGGTGTGTTTACCTTCACTGGCTCATTCTTTACGAATGTAGAGGTGAGCATGAAGAAGGTAAGCAACAGGGTCATAACGTCTGACATAGGCGTCATATCGATCCAGATGTCACTCTTCTTAATTTTTACTTTACCCATAGCGATAAAATTTAAAAGGGTTAGCAAAAATTAAGCCTCTTCTGCGTGGTTAGCTTCGTATGTCTGAGCAATTGAGTAACCTACCTCGTCGAGTGCGTATGTCAACTTATCAACCTTGTTTGTAAATGTGTTGTAAGATACTACAGCACACCAAGATGTCAAAATACCGAATGCGGTGTTGATCAACGCCTCAGAAATACCTACAGAAAGTGCTGCTGAGTCAGCGCCACCACCTTCACCCATGGCCTGGAATGACTTGATCATACCGGTTACAGTACCAAGAAGACCTGTCAATGTACCGAGAGTTACGATTGTAGCGATGATAGGCAAGTTCATTGTCAAAGTTGGCATCTCCAACTGAGTTGCCTCCTCGTGAGCCTGCTGGATCTTAGCTACCTTCTGAGCCTTCTTCAAAGATGCATTAGCACCAGACTCCATAGACTTGTAAGCGTTCAAAGAAGCCAATACTACGTTAGCAACTGTACCGCGCTGCTTGTTGCAGAGCTGCTCAGCCTTAGCGAAATCGTTAGCGTTCAATGCAGACTTGATGTTTGCTACGAACTTAGGAAGAGCACCTGTACCTGTAGCGGTCTTAAGAGCCAACCAACGCTCGATAGTCATAGCCAACACTGTGAGCAACAATGTGTGGATAACTGGTACGATTACACCACCCTTGTAAATTGTACCCCAAATGTCTGCTGGGTGATCCTGGATACCTGGATCCTGGAAGTGCATGTCGTTACCGAACCATGTGAAGAACAATGTGAATGCGATGATAGCACATACCACGATGATCCAGAATGCGCCTCTTACTCCCTGAAAGCCCTCAGACTTCTTAGCTGGGGCTGCTTGTTTTGTAGTTGCCATAATTTTTACTTTTTTAAATTATTAGTTAATAAATTATTAATATTTCTTATTTATTTCTCGCTCTATTTTAGTTGTTTTGTATGCCTAGTTTGTGTTGTCTTGAATAAACACGCTTAGGTTATCCAAATTCCTTTGGCAAAGATAATAAATATTGAGAAACTATCGTCCTAATTAAGAAGTTTTAACGAGATATTGGCTCATTTTTTACCAATATCTCGCTTTTTTCTTACAAAGTTGACCTTTTTAGGACTCTTTTCTCCTATTTTTATTTCAATTTGCTCAGAGCTTCCTTGATGCGGCGGATTGCCTCTACGATGTTTTCATCGCTTGTAGCATAGCTCATGCGGAAGCAGTCTGGATCACCGAAGGCATCTCCACCTACTGTGGCTACGTGAGCCTCCTCCAGGAGGTACATTGCGAAATCTGTAGAGTTGTTGATGGTCTTCTCACCATTGCTCTTGCCGAAGTAGCTGTTGCACTTAGGGAAGAGATAAAAGGCACCCTGTGGCATATTGACCTCAAGTCCTGGAACCTCCTTGGCGAGCTTCACGATGAGGTTGCGGCGACGCTCGAAAGCTACGCGCATCTCCTCTACAGCACCCTGGTCGAGTGTGTAGGCTGCCTCAGCTGCCTTCTGGCTTACTGAACAGGTACCGCTGGTATATTGACCCTGCAACTTGTTGCATCCCTTGATGATCCACTCTGGACCAGCGAGGAAACCGATTCTCCATCCTGTCATAGCGTATGCCTTGGATACACCATTGGCGATGATCACCTGCTCCTTCATGCCAGGCTCCTGTGCAATGCTGTGATGCTTGCCGATATAGTTGATGTGCTCGTAGATCTCGTCTGCCAACACAAATACCTCTGGGTGCTTCTTCAGAACCTCTGCCAGTGCAGCCAGCTCCTCCTTGGAATATACGCTTCCGGTAGGGTTGCTTGGTGAACAGAGAATGAGCATCTTGGTCTTTTCGGTGATTGCGTTCTCAAGCTGCTCGGCTGTCATCTTGAAGTCCTGGTCGAAACCTGCGTTTACGATGACTGGAGTACCGCCTGCCAATTTTACCATCTGTGGGTAGCTTACCCAGTATGGTGCAGGGATAATTACCTCGTCGCCAGGGTTTACGAGTGCCAGTACAGCGTTGCACACGCACTGCTTGCCACCGGTGCCCACGATTACCTCGTTGACTGTGTAGTCAAGTCCGTTTTCTTTTTTCAATTTGGCAACAATAGCTTTTCGCAAGTCAGGATAACCAGGAACTGGTGAGTAACGTGAGAAGTTCTCATCAATAGCTTTCTTCGCAGCCTCCTTGATATTGTCAGGCGTGTTGAAGTCTGGTTCACCTACACTCATGTTAATTACATCGATACCCTGAGCTTTCATTTTACTACTCTTCTGTGACATCGCCAGCGTTGCTGATGGTGCCAATCTGTTAAGACGATCAGATAATTGTGCCATAATTTTATTTTATTGTTAATTAATCGTGTGCAAAATTAAGCATTTTATTTCTTTTTCGGAAGAAAATTATTCGTTATTTCGCGATTTGATGCAAAATAATAACATAATTTACATTATCCGAGGTGCAAAGTGTGCCCCATGCGGTCTCTCTTGGTCTTGAGATAGCGCTCGTTGTACTCATTTGGTACTACTTCGATAGGCACATTCTCTGTGATTTCGAGTCCATAAGCCTCCAGGCCAACACGCTTTACAGGGTTGTTGGTGAGCAGACGCATCTTGTGCACGCCGAGGTGGCGGAGCATCTGTGCGCCGCATCCGTAGTCACGCTCATCTGGCTTGAAACCGAGGTGTACGTTGGCATCTACGGTATCGTATCCTTCTTCCTGCAGTTTGTAGGCTGCAATCTTGTTCATCAATCCGATGCCTCGGCCTTCCTGCTGCATGTAGATGACTACACCCTTTCCGGCTTTCTCGATCATCTGCATCGCCTTGTGCAGCTGCTGTCCGCAGTCGCATCGCTTGCTTCCGAGAATGTCGCCTGTGGCGCAAGATGAGTGTACACGGACCATGATAGGTTCATCTTCCTTCCATTCACCCTTGATGAGTGCCATGTGCTCAAGTCCGTTGCTGGCCTGGCGGAAAGGAATCAGACGGAAGTGTCCGTATTCTGTAGGCATATCTACCTCTTCGCCCACCTCAATGAGCGATTCCTTCTTGAGTCTGTACTCGATCATATCCTTGATAGAGATGATCTTGAGGTTCCATTCCTTTGCCATCTCCATCAACTGTGGAAGGCGTGCCATGGTTCCATCTTCGTTCATGATCTCCATGAGGGCGCCTGCAGGATAGAGTCCTGCCATTCTGCAGAGGTCAATGGCAGCCTCGGTATGTCCGCTTCTTCTCAATACGCCGTTGTCCTGGGCATAGAGAGGATTGATGTGGCCAGGGCGACCGAATGTCTGTGGCGTAGATGCCGGATCAGCGAGTGCCTTGATGGTCTCAGCACGGTCGTGGGCTGAAACACCGGTAGTACATCCCTCTAGCTTGTCCACGGTGATGGTGAATGGGGTGCCGAGCATAGATGTGTTGTCTGATACCTGATGAGGCAAGTCGAGTTCCTCGCATCGGCTCAGGGTGATAGGGGCGCAGAGCACACCTCTTGCGTTCTTGAGCATGAAGTTTACCTTCTCTGCGTCGATTTTCTCTGCGGCGATGATGAGGTCGCCCTCGTTTTCGCGATCTTCGTCATCTACAACGATGACAAACTTACCTTCCTGGAAGTCCTTTACTGCATCTTCGATGCTATTGAGTTTGATATCTGCCATTTGTTTGATACTTTTTATAGTTACATTTCTTTTATCTGACTGATGATGTTTGCATTACTCTGCTTGATGGTGTTCAGATCACGGTAGAGCCGGATTCTGAATCGCCACATTCTCAGGTAGAGTACGATGCCCACAGGCACGATGATGGCTGCGAGGATGTTGAGCCACTGGCGTTCGAATGGGCGGGTATGAGCCTTCGTAGCGAGGATAGGGTAGAGGTTGAGATTGTGAAGGATGATCTTGTTCCGGGTATTGGTCAGATCCTCTATCACGTTTTCAAGCTCATCGCTGATGCGTTCAATCTCGTTGTCGGGCTGGTATTTGAAGAACACATTGATGAAGTTTGGAAGTTTCTTCAGCTCGTGTACCTTATTATATATATAGATATCGCTGTTGAGCTTTTCCAGTCGCTGTGCATCTTCTGTATATTTCGGCTCTTCGATGATGACCTCCTTGCCGAAGACGTGGCGTTTGATACGGAGACCGAGCAGTTTCATGAAGAACATCTTATACATCTCCATATTGAACACCGTAGAGTCGTTGGTTGCCTTGTAGGTGACGAATACGGCGATTGGTGCCAGTACGGCTGGAGCCAGTCCTTGACCGAACCAGATGGTCCAGGTTCCCAGTCTCGACATTCGGTAGCCCGTATTGTCGAGGATGTAGAAGATGATGAACACGAATACGGAGATGATGACCGGGAATCCCAATCCACCCTTTCGGATGATGGCACCTAGTGGGGCTCCGATGAAGAAGAAAATCAGGCAGGAGAGTGCCAGCGTGAACTTCTTGATAGCTTCTATCTTGTGTTGCCTGATGATATAGTCGGCATCGCTCGTAACCATTGCCTTGAAGTTGAGGTCGGTGAGCTCCTGCTGTGCTGTCATCTGTGCATCATTGAGTGCCCGGAGTTTCTTGTCGTTCGAGAGCTTATTATATAAGGTGTCAAAATTCTCCGTTTGTCCCTTCTTGATTTCTTTCAGCGAATCTGCCTTGTTTACCTGCGCCGTGCGGTAGAATCGGGCATTGGCTTCCGAAAGATAGTTCTTTCCTATGGAATCATACAGTCCGTTGATGGAGTCGATGGAGTGGAAGATCTCCGACAGACTTTTTCCCTTGGCATTGTTGGCAAGCGACGAGGCATCGGTAAGGTTGAAGTCGGCATCAAAGTCGAGCACGATCTTCTTGGAAACGAAGGTCTCTCTTCTGTATGGTACGGCAGCACTGTTGCCGAATTCACTGCTCTTCATATTCTCAAACCATTCTCCGCTGTAGAGACTCAACACGAGGTGCTTCTTCTCGGCTGTACTTTGCAGCATTCCCGAGTCGGCAAGGATGATGGCGGCATCTTCGTAGCTGTCTGTCATGCGATAGATCATGATGCCGTAGAGCTTTCCTGTATTCATATCCTTCTTCTGCACATAGAGGTTGCAGTTCGGGATTCCATCGTAGAAGATGCCTTCCGGGATTTCCAGTTCCGGACTCTTCTGCTTCATGGATATGAGGAGTTGTGCCAGCTTCTGGTTGGAGTGCGGACCTACATTGTTCTGGAAGTAGAAGGAACCGAACATAATGATGACGGTGATGACGATGAGCGAGCGGAAAGCCTGCATCAGAGAGATGCCGGCAGCCTTGATGGCAGTGAGCTCTGAACTTTCGCCGAGATTACCGAAAGTCATCAGTGAGGAGAGGAGGATGGCAAGCGGCAATGCCTGAGGTACGAGCATCAGACCCATGTACCAGAAGAACTGCGCCATCACGTCCATCGAGATTCCCTTTCCGATGAGATCGTCGATATATCGCCACAGGAACTGCATCATCAGCACAAACTGGCAGATGAAGAAAGTTCCCATGAAGAGAAGTCCAAATTGCTTGGCTATAAATATGTCTAATTTCTTAATTCTAAGCATTTCTTTTTTTCTAGTAAGCTGTTTTCTCATCATTTCGAGGTGAACAGCTATCGTTTCAGCCTGCAAAGTTACACAAAAAAATTAGAAATCCTTTCTTTTTCGCTTTTTTTATATATATAATAGGTGTAAATAGGTTGAGATTTGGGCAAAAAAAAGAAAAAACAAACTTTTTTCGAAAATTTCTCCGAAAAAATTTGGTGGAATCAAATAATTGTTGTACCTTTGCACCCGCAAATCAGAAATGACTTGTAAAGGATGGCGGGATAGCTCAGCTGGTTAGAGCGTCGGATTCATAATCCGGAGGTCGAGGGATCGTGGCCCCCTCCCGCTACATTGAGACACTAACTTATTTAGTTAGTGTCTTTTTTGTGCGCCAAACGTTTCCACATTTTTCCACAAAAGTCTTGATAAAGTTTTCCACAGGGGTGTTGATAACTGTGGAAAAGAAATATACGTACCTGATAATCAGTTTAGCCTTGTTCGGATAACGATTGTTGATAACCGAATCTCCTAAAAGTTCTTCACATTTTTTATTCATACTTTTCTTGCATTTTTCAAAAATAAATAGTAAATTTGTCCCCAACTAAGAATTTGAGTCTTTATGAAGCAGCAACAAGTTTATAATTTGAAAGAGTTTGCCGCTCGACACCATCTTGAAAGTATCTTTGGGGCTTATGCCGCACATATTTATATAGACGATCTATGCGAAAAGGATTTTATAGAGATGGCTCAAGAGCGCACCCTGTTCACGAAACTCGTGTTGGTGACTAGGGGAAACATTAATATGGGGGTACTTCAGCAAAGTACTGAAGCCAATGATTCCGACAGGACGCTTTCGGCAGGTGAATTGCTGGTCGTCTCGCCCAAGTATGTCATTGCTTTTTCCGAGATGTCGGCGGATTTTGAGGCTGAGTGCATCCTGGTGGATGAGGAGATTACGGCCGATGTGGTGTATCAGTTATCGGATGACAAGCAGAAATCTGCCATTGATATCTTTCACATGATTCGTGATATCGTGCGCCATCAGTACATCTACAAGGTAGAGATGATTCAGTCGATGGTGAATGTTTTGAAGCTTCTGGTTTCGGAACTTCCTTACGAGAATGTATCGGTGACTCGTGATTTACGTCATAAGAAGGAAGTTTATGAGATTTTCCTTCATCTTCTGTATCGTCATTTCAAGACCGAGCGGCAGATCAGGTTCTATGCCGACAAGTTGAATGTCTCAGCACCTTATCTATCCAGGATGATCAAGGATATTTCGGGAACCACCGTGAATGATCACATCACCTCCCTGCTCTATAAGGAAATCTGTAATCTCCTGAAGCAATCGGATATGACGATGGGAGAAATAGCAGACCATCTGCATTTCAGTGATCAGAGTGCTATGACGAATTTCTTTAAGATGAGAGCGGGAATGACGCCGCTAGCATATCGGAACCAAGGCTGATGTTGAAGGCTTTTGCCCTTACACGGCGTTTAAGCTTTATGTATAACAAATAACCTGTAAGCTATATTCTTTTGGTGAGAATACGCTTACAGGTTTTTGTTTGTCAGTTAATCAGCTGACTGGTTATGGAAAATTTATTTCAGGGTAAATTTGTGTGACTGCAACATCTCCTTAGGATCGAGTGCCTTGTCAAGCTCTTCCTTGCTCAGAATGCCCTGTTCGATGACGATATCATAAACGGAACGGCCTGTTGCGTGAGCTTCCTTGGCAACCTTCGTACTTTTCTTGTAGCCGATGATAGGATTGAGGGCAGTAACGATGCCGATACTGTTCTTTACCATCTCGTAGCAGCGCTCCTTGTTGACGGTGATGCCGAGGATACACTCAGAAGTCAAAGTCTCGATAGCGTTCTTCATCCATGTCAAGCTCTCGAAGAGGCTCTCGGTGATGATAGGCTCCATTACGTTCAACTCCAACTGACCAGCCTCTGCTGCGAAGCTTACAGTAGCATCGTTACCGATTACCTTGAAGCAAACCTGGTTGGTTACCTCAGGGATAACAGGGTTCACCTTACCTGGCATGATAGAAGAACCTGGTGCCTTGGCAGGGAGATTGATTTCGTTCAGACCGCAGCGAGGACCAGAAGCCATCAAACGGAGGTCGTTACAGATCTTAGATAGCTTGATTGCCAAGCGCTTCAGAGCTGAAGAGTAGCTTACGTAAGCACCGGTATCAGGGGTAGCCTCTACCAGGTCGGTAGCTGTTTCGAAGTTTTCGCCAGTCAACTTGCTGAGGTTGGCAGCACAAAGCTTAGCAAAGCCAGGAACTGCGTTCAAACCTGTACCGATAGCAGTACCACCCATATTGATCTCATGCAAGAGCTTCACGTTGCGCTCCAGATTGAGGATTTCCTCTTCCAGGTTGTTGGCGTATGCATTGAATTCCTGACCGAAAGACATTGGAACTGCATCCTGCAACTGGGTACGGCCCATCTTGATAACGTCTGCATATTCGTCTGCCTTGTAGCGGAATGCGCTGATCAAACCAGTCAAAGCACCTACCAGGTGTGTATTCATACGAATCAAAGCCAAACGGATAGAGGTTGGGTAAACGTCGTTGGTGCTCTGTCCACAGTTGCAATGGTCGTTAGGAGAGCAGAACTGATAGTCACCCTTCTCGTGACCCATGATTTCGAGTGCACGGTTAGCAATCACCTCGTTGGCATTCATATTAACAGAAGTACCTGCACCGCCCTGTACCATGTCGATAGGGAAGTTCTCATGCCATTTGCCTTCGATGATCTCGCGGCAAGCCTGAGAGATAGAACCCGAAATTTCATCGTTGATCACACCGAGGGTATGGTTGGTCTCGATAGCTGCCAACTTCACGTAAGCGATAGCGATGATGAAATCAGGGTAAGCTCTCATAGTCTTACGGGAAATGTGATAGTTGTTGATACCGCGCTGTGTCTGTACACCGTAAAGTGCTTCAGCAGGAACTTTGAGTTCACCTAAAAGGTCTGACTCTATTCTAAAATTTTTAACTTCAGCCATAATATAGTTAGTTTTGTTGTTTATACTAATGTTATCTATTCTCTAGTTATTGTATTTTTTTATTGATTCTCTGTTTTCGGAAGAAGGAGTTGTTTTTCCTTTGTCCGCTGCAAAGATACGATGATTTCTGTAGATTCTCTTTATAAAAAATGAACCTTAATTTGTAAAAAACGCACCAAATGCGCTAAAATCCAAAAAAAAATAGTAAATTTGCACCGTAACTCTTATAGAGGCAACTCTTTTAGAGCCTATCAATCTATAAATTTAAACAATACAATATATATGAAACGATATTTATACCTTATTGTATATATAGGTTTGGGACTTTCTTTGGCAGCATGCAAGCAGCAGCCAAAGAAGTTTGTCATTGGTGTATCCCAATGCTCCGAGGATATCTGGCGCGACAAGCTCAATGATGAGCTGAAGATGGGAGAGTATCTCAATGATTCGATTATCGTGAAGCTTGCTTCCTCTAATGATGACAATGTGTTGCAGAACAGGCAGGTTAATCAGTTTGTGGATGAGGGCGTGGATTTGCTGGTCATCTCTCCTAATCAGTTGAGTGCGATTTCCAAGGCGGTTGAGCGTGCCTACGAAAAGGGAATCCCGGTGATTCTGTATGATCGTTTCTCCAATACCGATAAATATACTGCATTCATCGGCTGCGACAACTATCATATCGGTAAGTCGATGGGTACCTTTATAGCTCAAAAGCTTCAGGGTAAGGGACGCATTGTTGAAATCTGTGGATTGGATGGATCTTCGCCTGCCATGGAGCGCCATCTTGGTTTCATGGATGCCATCAAACCATATTCGGGTATCCAGTTGATTGCTTCTGAAGGAGGCAACTGGAAGGAGGAAGGAGGCGTTCAGGCAATGAAGCGCATCCTGAAGAAGACACAGGATTTTGATTATGTCTTTGCTCACAACGATCGTCTGGCATGGGGTGCCTACGAGGCAGCCAAGCAAATGGGGCTGCAGCATCGTTATGAATTTACGGGTGTTGATGGAATGGCTACCAAGGGTGGTGGCCTGGAGCTGGTGCGCGATGGCATCTTCGAAGCTTCCTATCTTTATCCTACCAAGGGTGATGAGGTAATTGCCTTGGCGATGAAGATCCTGAAGCATCAGCCTTTTGAGCGGAAAAACTATCTCAGTACATCTATCATTACCCAGGAAAATGCGGAACTTACGTTGATGGAAGCCAGAGACGCTGAGCGACAGGCACATAATCTGAAGGCTTTGCATAAACAGGTGGATCGGTATCTTTCTGACTATAATTCCCAGAAAGTGATGTTGATAGGCTTGTGCCTGTTCCTGCTGGTTTGTATTGTCGCTGCAGCTATGATTTTCCGCAGTTATGTGGTGAAGGCTAAACTGAATGAGGAACTGGCGAGAACCAATGGAGAGTTGAAAAGAGTGAATGGGGAATTGGAAAGCAAGAACGCGGAGTTGAAACGACTGAACGAGGAGGTGTTGGAACTCACCCATTCCCGCCTGGTGTTCTTTACGAATATCAGTCATGAGCTTCGTACCCCATTGACATTGATTGCCGATCCTGTGGAAATGCTGCTGGAGGACAGTGGTATCAAGGGAAAGAGTCGTGAACTTTTGAAGATGGTGAAGCGTAATGCAGTAGCTCTCCAGCAACTGGTGAGCAGCATCCTCGATTTCCGAAAGATTCAGAACGGAAAGATGGAGTTGACGCTCTATCGCTTCGACCTGGTGAAAGCTTTGAAAATGTGGGTAGGCGATTTCCAGCTTACTGCTGAACGCAAGCAAATCAAGCTCCATTTGGATATAACTGATTCTGTCGGTTCTCAGGAGGTGGTTGCAGATAAGGAGAAGATAGCTCGTGTTGTCTTCAATCTTCTGAGTAATGCCTTGAAATATACACCTGCCGGTGGCGATATATTCGTATCTCTGAAAGATGAGAATGGAAAGTTCCGCCTGGATGTGCGAGATACCGGCAAGGGTATCTCGCAGGAAGAGGCTGGCAAGATTTTCGAGCGTTTCTTCCAGGCTAAGGGAGCAGCAAGCGGTACGGGCATCGGCTTGGCTTTGGTGAAGTCGTTTGTAGAATTGCATCATGGCGAGGCTCGTGTAGAAAGTGAGTTGGGTAAGGGATCCGACTTCTTCGTGGTGATTCCTCGTGAGCAGGAGGATAAGTCGCTAGTTATCCACACTGATGTGGATAATGTGGATAACTCTGTAAGTTTCTCTTTGTCAGATGATAAAACGTTGGTAGATGAGGCTAATCTGCAATATATCGATGATGGAGAGAGAAAAAGTGGAAAAGTACAGCAGTTGCTTAGCGATAACACGAATAAGCCAACCGTCTTGGTAATTGACGACAATAATGATATCCGTCAGTACGAACATACCCTCCTGCAGGATGATTATATTGTTTTGGAAGCTGCCGATGGTAAGGAAGGTCTGGATGTTGCCAAGAAGGAAGTTCCTGACCTGGTGATCTGTGATGTGATGATGCCGGTGATGGATGGTCTGGAGTTTACGCAGAATCTGAAGACCCATACGGCAACCTCTCATATCCCTGTCATTATGCTTACGGCTAAGAATCTGGAAGAGCATCGTGCCGAAGGTTATGAACATGGTGCCGATTCCTATATCACCAAGCCATTCCACAGTAAGGTGCTCCTGGCACGTATAGAGAATCTGCTGAGGCAGCGCAAGCTTCTGAAGCATCTTTTCCAGGGTACTCTGGAGGCAGAGCAGGAAATTGCCGATTCTCATCTGGAAGATCGCGATAAGCAGTTCCTGAAACAGCTTCACGCCATCATTCAGAAGAATCTCTCGGATAGTGAGTTTGGCGTCGAGGATATCGGTAAGCAGATAGGCTTGAGCCGCGTCCAGCTTTATCGCAAGGTGAAGGCGATGACGGGTTCTTCTGTCGTTGATCTGCTCCGCAAGGCTCGCTTGGCGAAAGCAAAGCGTTTGCTGGAATCCCGCAGTATGAGTGTCTCCGAGGTTGCCTATGATGTGGGCTTCTCTGCTCCTTCTTATTTCACCAAGTGTTTTAAGGATGAGTATGGTATGTTGCCGGGAGATGTAGGAAATGTATAATATGACATCATATAATTTACGTAGTTTCTTATAATAACTAATTTTCAGAAGAAAATGAAAAGAAAATCACTTTTATTACTATTTGTATGTCTCACCTTGCTGGCACATGCTGTCAAGGTGAACGTAAAGAATGCCGTAGATTTCGTCAATCCACTCGTGGGTTCAGATTCCAATCCCGAGCTTTCTACAGGAAATACTTATCCAGCCATAGCAATGCCTTGGGGTATGAACTTCTGGGTTCCTCAGACCGGAAAGATGGGGGATGGATGGCAATACACCTATTCTGCTAAGAAAATCAGAGGATTGAAGCAAACGCATCAGCCAAGTCCTTGGATCAATGATTACGGTCAGTTCTCTCTCTTGCCTACCGTGGGTAAACCGGTCTTTGATGAGGCGAAGCGAGCCAGCTGGTTCTCTCACAAGGCAGAGAAGACTACACCTTATTATTATAGTGTCTATCTGGCAGACTATGATGTAACGGCAGAGTTGTGCCCTACGGAGCGCGCTGCCTTGATGGCTTTCACCTTCCCGAAGACTGATCAGGCAAATGTGGTGATTGATGCCTTCGACAAGGGAAGTTGCATCCAGGTGATTCCTGCTGAACGGAAAGTAATCGGTTTCTCTACCCGCAACAGTGGGGGAGTACCTGATAATTTCCGCAATTACTTTGTCATCGAGTTCGATCACGACTTTGATGCATTTGTCAGTGTGAAGGATGGTCAACTGATTTCTGCTAACGAACAGAAGGGAAACCACGTGGGTGCTATCATCACTTTCAAAACAAGTCTGCGTGGCGAAAAGATTCAGGCACGTGTAGCTTCTTCGTTTATCAGCAGCGCCCAGGCCATGCAGAATCTCAAGGAACTGGGACAGGCGGATATGGATCAGCTCAAACAGCAGGGCCGTCAGCGCTGGAACGAAGTTCTGGGAAAGATAGAGGTAGAGGATGAGAATATCGATCATCTCCGTACTTTCTATAGCTGTCTCTATCGCTCGTTACTTTTCCCTCGTGCTTTCTACGAGAAGGATGCTGCTGGCGAAATCGTGCATTACAGTCCTTACAATGGTACGGTTCAGAAGGGCTATATGTTCACGGATACTGGTTTCTGGGATACTTTCCGCTGTCTCTTCCCGCTTCTCAACCTGATGTATCCTTCAGAAAACGTGAAGATTCAGGAAGGTCTTGCAAATGCCTATAAGGAGAGTGGTTTCCTGCCAGAGTGGGCGAGTCCGGGTCATCGTGGTTGTATGGTAGGTAATAATTCAGCCTCTGTGGTAGCCGATGCTTATCTTTCCGGTTTGCGCGGCTATGATATGGAGACTCTTTGGCAGGCTGTGGTTCATGGTACCCAGGCTGTTCATCCTCAGGTAAACTCTACCGGACGTTTGGGATATGAGTATTACAATAAGTTGGGTTACGTGCCATACGATGTGAAGATCAATGAGAGTGTAGCCCGTACCTTGGAATATGCTTACGATGACTGGTGCATCTATCAGTTGGGTAAGGCTTTGGGTAAGTCGGCTAAGGAGCTGAAGCCTTTTGCCAAGCGTGCGATGAATTATCAGAAGGTGTTTGATAAGGAAACGAAGCTGATGCGTGGCAGATTGAAGGATGGCAAGTTTATGTCTCCTTTCAATCCTCTGAAGTGGGGTGATGCCTTTACAGAGGGTAATGCATGGCATTATACCTGGTCGGTATTCCATGATCCTCATGGATTAATCCAGCTGATGGGTGGTAAGGATGCTTTCAATCAGATGCTCGATTCTGTCTTTATCCTGCCTCCTGTTTTCGACAACAGTTACTATGGATATACGATTCATGAAATCCGTGAGATGCAGGTGATGAATATGGGAAATTATGCACATGGCAACCAGCCTATCCAGCACGCCATCTATCTCTATGGCTATAGCGGTCAGCCTTGGAAGACTCAGTACTGGATTCGCCAGGTGATGGACAAGCTCTATACGCCAGCTCCAGATGGTTATTGTGGTGATGAAGATAATGGTCAGACTTCAGCCTGGTATGTTTTCTCGGCGATGGGATTCTATCCTGTTTGTCCTGGAAGTGGTCAGTATGTGTTGGGAACTCCTTATTTCAAGTCGATGAAACTTCATTTGGAGAACGGCAAGGAAGTAAATATCCAGTCGGAAGGCAAGGGATGCTATGTGGATGAAATGTTGCTGAATGGCAAATCTTACCAGCATAACTATCTTGATATGCGTTCTTTGATGCAGGGAACACAGATTACCTATAGACTTTCTGAGCAACCAAACTTGCAGCGAGGTACTCATAAAGATGATGCTCCTTACTCTTTTTCAAGGAAATAACCGATAGCGATTCAAAAAATCGTTCGGGAAAGGTGCAAAAATCGTTCATTTTCGATGAAAAGAGTGCAAAGTACCTTTTTTTTTCTAGTTTTTGAACGATAATTATCCATGACTTTCGCTAAATCTTCATACTTTTGCACCAGAAATTTGAAGTTAATAAGTGTTTCAAGTATTTGAGGTAGTAATATTTGCAAGTTTTTAAGTTTAGGTTTTAATGGTTTAAAAGTTTAAGGTTTAGTAAGTTCATAGGTTTAGTAAGTATATAGGTTTTAGTTATTTAGGTTTATAGGATTGTTTTTCAGAGGTAATTAGTTTCTTTTAGGTAAAAGATTGTTTTGGGAAAATGTTAGTTAGTTGTTTAAGATAGGTTTATGTTAGTTTTGGGAAAATGAATAGTTAGTTTTTGGAAAAAACAGTAAAAAAGAAAAAGCAGCTGCAGGAATATGCCTGTCAGCTGCTTTTCACATTCTATTCGGGGGAATCTCCTTTCCTTCTTTCTTTTCATCTCTCTTCTCATCTTTCTGCTCTTTTCTCATTCTTTCCATTCCTCAAACTCGAGTTCCAACTCTCGGTACTCAGGTTTCAGGGTACTGTTCTCCTTGTCTTCCTTCCGGGCTTCTTCTGAGGAGGCATTGCTTATGGACAGGCCGAGCAGACGGATGGGACGACTCGAAGAGTAATCCACCAGTTGAAGCAGTCGCTTGGCAAGGGGAAGAATATCGTCCTTTTTCGCCAGAATCTTCTCCTGAGAGATGCTGCGGGTAATCTGGGTGAAATCCGAGAACTTCACCTTCAGCGTTAAGGTCCTTCCTTCGAAACCGCTCTTGGCGATTCGCTCCAGCAGTTCAAGCACCGTATGGTAGAGTTCGATTATCACTGCCGACTTGGAATAGATGTCCTCCAGAAAAGTCTGTTCACATCCCACGGATTTGCGTTCCCGATAAGTGATGACGGGGCGTTTGTCTATTCCTCTAGCGAAATGATAGAAGATGTGTCCGGCTTTACCGAATACCTCTACGAGATGTTCTTCGGATACTTTCCGTAGGTCGGCACCATTGTAGATGCCCATGAAGTGCATCTTCTGTAGGGTCTTCTTACCTACGCCCCAGAAATCTTCTACAGGGAGCTGGGCGATGAAATCGAGAGCCTTATCGGGATGAATGGTGCAGATGCCGTCTGGCTTCCGGTAATCGGATGCCACCTTGGCAAGAAACTTGCAGTAGCTGATGCCTGCCGAGGCTGTGAGACCTGTTGCCTCCTTGATACGAGTCTTGATTTCCTTTGCAATATCTACTGCCATCTCTATGTCCTTTTTGTTGTGTGTTACATCTAGAAAGGCTTCATCAATAGAGATGGGTTCGATGAGATCGGTGTATTCCTGGAATATCTGATGTATCTGATGAGATATTTCTGCATAATAAGAATGCCGACAAGGCACGATGATGAGGTCAGGACAGCGCTGCTTGGCTTGGGCAATAGATTGTGCTGAGTGTACGCCCCATTTGCGAGCCTCATAGCTTGCAGTAGAAACCACACCGCGAGGTCCGTCGAAGCCCACCGCTACGGGTTTGCCCCTCAGTTCGGGATTGTCTCTTTGTTCTACCGCTGCAAAGAAAGCATCCATGTCGATATGTATAATCTTCCGTTCTTCCATTGTCTATATGTTATGCACTTTTTATTAATTGCGTGCTTTGTTTGTTGCAAAAATACGAATTATTTCTTTCTTATGCAAATCTTTTCTTTTATTCTTATTAATATTCGTTCATCTGCTGGTAATTATGTTTCATTGAACGAATTTTTGTATCTTATGAAATGATTTTTTAAGCCGCTGTTCAGACCTTTATGTATTTTTGCAGCAGAAATCAAAACATTAACGCTAACAAATTAAACATTTAAAGTATGAACAACTTTTTAAATGGAAAGAGCGCAGCCATGATGCTTGCACTTTCATTGGTAAATGTTACAGCAGCTTTTGCACAGGATGATAATTCTAGTGCGAAGGAAGAGGGTAATCGTAATGTGATGCTCAATGCAGCCAGTGCGAATGGTCCTCGTGAGATTCAGATAGGCTTGCCTTCTGCCGATGTCAACGTTTTGGAGAATGGTTTGCCTGTTACTTACGCAACCAATCCTCATTCTGTGAATACCATCTGGCGTGGTGATGCAAGTTTAAGCCATCAGGGATTGCTCAAGATTGCGGAGACAGCCATCACTACCGGTAACATTGGTTATGCCGTGAACTCTTTTACCCAGAAGGGACAGAAAGGATTCAATGGTACTCTGAACTATAAGAGCAATCACTTTGGATTGCAGGAATTCTCTTTGAATATGAATGGTGATTTGGGTAAGGACTGGTACTACAGCTTTAATATGTATCAGGATTTCGACCCGGGAACCTTCAAAATCAAGTCAACTCCTTATCAGGACCGTACTCAGATTTATAAGGCGCTCCTCACCAAAAAGTATAACGGCAACCGTGGTGAATTTACCGCTATGTATAAGTATGCCAACAGTCATAATGTATATAACTATGCCACCCAGAGTGCTCCATTCATTTATGTAGGTGATGGAAGCGTGAAGGAGTATGGTGACTTCAAGCTCGGTACCACCTCTTATCTTCCTATTGATAACGAGATGACTTATCGCAATATGCGTACCGGCAAACTGGAGCAGACTTCTCTCTATGATGCCTGTCTGAACAAGGCAAGCGAGGTTACCCTGATGAACAACTACCGTTTTGACAACGGTTTGAACTGGAAGGCAACCCTGAAGTACGACCATTCTCGTGGTGCGATGGTTTATCAGACTCCGATGTCTATCATCGATTTGAAGAGCGATGCCAATAAGGGCGTATATAATTATATGTATCGTGATATCGATGGACAAACCAAGTCTTATGATGGTCAGTATGTGCAGACCCGTATGTCTTGCCTCAATTCCGGAACCCTCGATGAGGCTCTCTTCACCACCGAACTCAGCAAGAAATTCAGTACTTCCACCTTCCGCATCGGCATGAACGAGTGGTTCTACCATATTGATTATTGCTCAAATACAACCATGTATGATCAGAGCGTTCCATCTGATGGCAGTTATGCGTTGCGTGTCTGGGATGCTAACCAGCGCAACAGCTATTTCTACGATTTCAACAAGAACGCCTCTGAGTATTACAAGGGAAGCGAAAATAAACTGGCTCTCTACTTCACCCACGATTGGGACGTGACCAATAAGTTGAACCTCTACTATGGTGCACGTTTGGAGTGGCAGAAGCTGAAGGGTGAAAATGCAGCAGTGAAGAATGCAAACGGTGATTTCGTAGGTCGTTTTGCCGATTATTGTCTCGGTGCTACGGCAGCAGATGGAACCAAGATTGCACCAGCAGACTTGAGTTACAACTGGTTGAACTACGATTTCTCTGTAGCAGCAACCTATAAGTTGACCGATAACTTCGGCTTCACGGGCGATTTCACTTACATTGTGCAGCATCCTAAGTTCGAGGCCTTTGCTCCAGCTACATTGCCAAATACAGGTAAGATTTCTGTGCCACTCGGTCGTGCAGGTATCTACTACAACAACTCTTGGCTGAGTTTGACATCGTTGTTCTCTTACATCTCAAAGACCAACAACAACTCAACTCTGAACCTGCAGCATGGCAGGGAGATCAAGGCTGCGCCAATGACTTACGATATCCAGACATGGGGTTGGACAACCGATGCTGTGGCTCATCCTTTCAAGGGATTCGATTTCCACTTCCTCTTCACTTATCAGAAGCCAACTTACAAGAAGTATGAAACCAGCATCACCTTCAGCGATGGCTATGTTGGCAACATCAATGCCACTGGCAATATCGTTGCCGAGATTCCTGAGATTCTCATCGAGTTGGATCCAAGCTACATGATTACAAAGGATATCAAGCTTTGGACAAGTTTCCGCTACTTCAGTAAGACTTATGCCAATATCAACGAGGCATATTACTTCAATGGTCACTGGGAGACCTTTGGTGGTTTGAACTGGCAGGCAACCAAGCGCTTGGCTCTCGGTTGCACGGTGGTCAACTTCTTGAATCAGACTGGTGCCAAGGGTAGTATCGCAGGTGCCGAGCTGATTACCAAGGAAGAGGCTAAGGGAATCAAGAATCAGATTATGACGGGAAGTTATCTCCGTCCATTCACTGTAGAGTTTACAGCTTCTTTGAAGTTCTAAGCGATATAAATATCAATAAACATCATCGACAGCTCCTATATATAATATAATGTATAGGGCTGTCGGTAATAAGACAAACAATAATACGTTATAGATATAAACAATAACAATTAACAATAATTTTACAATGGAAACAAACAAAATGTTGAAGGCTGCCTGCCTCATGTTGATGGCATCAGCTACAACTTCTGCCTTTGCACAGAAGATGAATATCGAACACAAGGGTGATACTACTATCATCAAGGTGGAGAATCCTACCAAGTATCTTCTTCTCCCTATCCAGGAAGAGAAGGATGAGGCCCAGGTTTTGCTCGATACAGGTTCTAAGGATGATACCTGGATGGACGTTCGCCTGGCTCAGAATGGTTCTGATTACTATGTGCCTTTTGCTTTGGGCAAGGGTAAGACTGCTACCGTCAAGATTCTAGGTCTGAAGAAAGATGCTTTGGCACTGAACTTACTAAAACTCAGCAATACATTCGATACAACCAATACCGATTACTATCGTCCATCTTATCACTTCACTCCGCTCTATGGTTGGATGAACGACCCTAATGGTATGGTATATAAGGATGGAGAGTATCATCTCTATTTCCAGTATAACCCATACGGAAGTAAGTGGGGCAATATGCACTGGGGACATGCTGTGAGCAAGGACCTGGTTCATTGGGAGCATCTCGATCCAGCTATCGCCCGCGACCCTGTAGGTCATATCTTCTCTGGTAGTTCTGTCATCGACAAGAAGAATACGGCAGGTTTCGGCAAGGATGCCATCATCGCTATCTATACCAACAACAGTGTGAACCACGATGAGGTGCAGTGCATTGCCTACAGCAATGACAATGGTCGTACCTTTACCAAGTACGAGGGCAATCCTGTGTTGACTCCATTCGATGGCTTGAAGGATTTCCGTGACCCTAAGGTGTTCTGGTATGAGAAGGGAAAATGCTGGTATATGATTGTTTCTGCCGATAAGGAGATGCGTTTGTACAAGTCAAAGAATCTTAAGAAGTGGAATTATGTTAGTGCCTTCGGTAAAGGTATAGGTCAGCAGCCATGTCAGTATGAGTGTCCTGACTTCTTCCAGTTGCCTGTAAATGGTGATAAGAAGAAGATGAAGTGGGTGATGACGATGAATATCAATCCAGGCTGCTGGTTTGGTGGCAGCGCTACTGAGTATTTCGTAGGCGATTTCGATGGCAAGAAGTTTACTTGTCCTGATGCCAACGAAGTAAAGTGGCTCGACTGGGGTAAGGATCACTATGCTACCGTTACCTTCTCAAACACAGGCGACCGAGTCCTGGGTATCACCTGGATGAGCAACTGGCAGTATGCCAACCTTACTCCGTTCAAGCAGAACCGTGGTGCCAATGGTTTGCCTCGAGAGTTGAAACTTTACGAGAAGAACGGTAAGTATTATATTTCAGAAGATGTAGCTCCAGAGGTTTATGCATTGCGTAAGGACACCAAGAATGTAGCAGATGCTTCTGTTGCCGGCGAAAAGATGCTTGCTGGTGTTGCAGCTAATATGGAGGGAGCTTTCGAGATTGAGGCAGATGTAACTCCAGATGCCAACGGCATTGCCGGTATTGAGATTTCTAACAACAAGCGTGAGCGCACCCTGATTTATTTCGATATGAAGCAGGGCAAGGTGGTTATGGATAGAACAGAGAGCGGTTTGACCGATTTTGGCAAGCAGGCAGTTCCTCACGATATCGAGTTGGCTTGGGACAAGCAGCTGGCTGCAGAAGGCAAACAGCCTGCCCGCATCACCAACTCCATCAATTACAAGAACGATTTCGCTCTGGCTACTTGGGCACCATTGAGTCTTTGTGAGGATGGCAAGAAGACCTATCATGTTGATATCTTCGTAGATAAGTCATCTGTTGAGCTCTTCGTAGATGGCGGTCGCATCGCCATGACCAACCTCGTCTTCCCAGTAGCTCCATACGAGAATGTGAAGCTCTACACCCAGGGTGGTAAGGCTGAGTTCAAGAACCTGAAGGTTCATAAGCTTGGATTGTAATCACGTAAAATCGTGTGTTTCGGATAAAATATAATAAAAGCCGCAATTTGTAAACGCAAACTGTGGCTTTTTCGTTTTTTTATGCTATCTTTGCACACAGATAGTGTTTTTAAAGATAGATTATCATGGAACAGCAAGTAAAACTACTACCTTATGGGGTGGCAGATTTTGCTACGGTAATAGAGCAGAATCTATATTATGTGGATAAGACGATGTTTATCCCGGAGCTGGAGAAGCAGCCTCGCAATCTCTTCTTCATCCGTCCTCGTCGTTTTGGTAAGAGCATATTCTTGAGTATGCTCTATTCTTACTATGACTGTACGCAGAGCCATAAGTTCCAGAGTCTTTTTGGAAATCTGTGGATAGGCCAGCATCCTACTCCTTTGCAGGGAAAGTATCAGGTGCTGTTCCTCGATTTCTCCCAGATTACGGGTAATATCGACAAGCTTGAGACAAAGTTTAATTCTTATCTCAGCATCAACCTTGATGCTTTTGTCCGTCAATACTCAGAATATTACCAGGCAGAGATGGAAGAAATCCTGGCGCAGGAAGATTTCGAGGAAAAGATGGAACTGATATTCAAGGCTGCCAAGGCGCACCAGTATCATCTGTATCTCATCATAGATGAGTATGACAACTTCACGAATGTCATACTCAACGAACGTGGTGAGAAAGTGTATCATGCGATTACCCATGCCGACGGCTTTTATCGTGATGTCTTCAAGAAGTTCAAGGGTAATTTTGAGCGTATCTTCATGATGGGTGTGAGCCCTGTAACCCTGGATGATGTGACGAGTGGATTCAATATAGGTTGGAACATTTCTATCAAGCCGGAGTTTGATGAGATGCTGGGCTTCTCTACCACTGATGTGATGGAAATGTTTACCTATTATAAAGAACATGGTAGTATTCCTGCTGATAGTGATATTGATGCCATCGTCAATGATATGAAGCCATGGTATGACAATTATTGCTTTGCAGAAGAAGCATTGAAGAAGAAAACTCGTATGTTTAATTGTGATATGGTTCTTTATTACCTTCGCAATTACATGGATTACGGATGTTCTCCTCGTCAGATGATAGACCCGAATACCCGTACCGATTACGGCAAGATGAAGAAACTGTTGCAGTTTGACAAGCTGGATGGAGAGCGTAAGGGCATTATCCGCAAGATAGCAGAAGAGGAGCAGATTGTTACCCAACTTTATGAGTCGTTTTCTGCGTATCAGATTCCAAAGGCAGAGATATTCCCAAGTCTTCTGTTCTATTATGGCATGTTGACCATCAAGGGAACTCGTGGCTCCAAGCTCATTCTGGGCATTCCAAACAATAATGTCCGCAAGCAGTATTATGGTTATCTGGAAGAGGAGTATCAGGCAAAGGCTTATGTGGATGTCAACCAGCTCACCGATTACTATTATGATATGGCATATGATGGTAAGTGGGAAGAAGGATTGCGCTTTATGGCGGATGCCTATGCCAAGGTTTCTTCGGTGCGTGATGGCATTGAGGCTGAGCGAAACCTGCAGGGATTCTTTATGGCTTATCTGAATCTGAATGATTATTATATCACGGCTCCAGAGTTGGAGTTGAATCATGGCTATTGTGATTTCTTCCTTTTGCCAGACCTTACCCATTATGCCAGTCAGCATAGCTACATTCTGGAGTTGAAGGTTCTTTCGAAGAAAGATTTCTCTGCGATAGTTGAAGGTGAGTTCACGGAAGATGGCAAGCCTATGACCAAGGCCGAGAAACAGTGGTGTGAGGCTGTAGAACAGATTCATCGATATGCTGAGGCTCCAAGGGTTGAGGCTTTGCGCCAAGGCACAAAACTCCATCTCATCATCATGCAGTTTGAGGGGTGGGAACTTAAACGGATGGAAGAAGTATGAAATTAATGAAAAGACTTTATATTCAATAGTTCGTTAAAATTTGAGATAATGGCTAAGCAGC